>NZ_JBHWJL010000096.1:0-17198 GCF_042731495.1 Streptomyces sp. NPDC059853 | reverse complement strand
AGCACCACCAGGCGGTGATGGCGCACGCGGACTGGATCATCGACCTGGGCCCGGGTGGGGGCGCGGACGGCGGGCGGGTGCTGTTCAGCGGTACGCCGCAGGAACTGGTGGCGGGACGGGACGCGGGGGCGCGGGCGTCGCTGACGGGGCGGCATCTGCGGGAGTACGCCGGGCGGTAGCGGGGCCGGGTGGCGTGGTGGGCCGGGCCGGGGACGGAGCCGGCCCACCGCCCCGGGATCCTTCATATGGGATGACTATTTATGTTCCTACATGCGGATTCACGGCTTTGGGCATGCCTTCACCACGGGGCACATCGCAAGGACGCGATGGCCCGGGAAGGAAAGCCATGCGCGCATTACGCACGTTCATCGCCGCCGCGGCCGCGGCGTCCCTCCTTCTCGCCGGGACCGGCGCCGCCGTGGCGGCACCGGCGGACGGCACCGCCTCGGCGACCCCGTTGCTGAGCCGGTTCGACGACGGGAGCTTCGAGTACCCCGTCGTCACCCCGGGGCGGTTCACGGAACTGCCCGCCGGCCAGACCATCGGACCCTGGCAGGTCACCAGCGGCTCCGTGGACCTGATCGGCGCCGGGTTCTGGCAGGCCGCCGAGGGCGACCAGAGCGTGGACCTCAGCGGCGGCACCGCCGGGACCATCGCCCAGACCTTCACCACCGTCCCCGGCACGACCTACACCGTGACCTACGCCCTCGCCGGCAACTACGGCGGGGCACCCACCGTCAAGACCGGCAAGGTGCTCATCGACGGCCAGAACTTCCAGGACTTCACCTTCGACATCACCGGGAAGTCCGCCACCGCCATGGGCTACGTCTACCGGCAGTTCACCTTCGTCGCCACCGCGACGGCCACCACCCTGTCGTTCGTCAGCACCACCGCCTCGGCCCACGGGCCGGTCATCGACGACGTCACGGTCACCACCTGCCCGCCCTGCACCTCCTGCGGCTGACGGGCCCCGGCCGGGCGGCACCACCGGCACCACCGCCGCCCCGCCGAAAGGCACCGGCACGGGCAAGGGCGGTACCGGCGGCTTCGTGTCCGCCGGTACCGCCCGGTCCTCCGCGCGCCGCGCGCGCTCAGCCGAGGTGCTGGGTGACCCGGTTCAGGGTCTCGGCCAGCACCACCTGGCCGTCCCGCGACCACAGCACGTCGTTGAACAGCTCCACCTCGGTCCAGCCGGTGTACCCGGCCTCGGTGACCCGGTCCGCGAACCACCGCATGTCCACCGAGCCGTCGCCGATCTGGCCGCGCCCGGTGAGCACCCCCGCCGGCAGCGGGGTGACCCAGTCCGCCAGCTGGAAACTGTGGATCCGGCCCCCGGCGCCCGCCCGCGCGATGCCGTCCGCGACCCGGTCGTCCCACCACAGGTGGTAGGTGTCCACGACCACGCCCACCTGCTCGGCGGGGAACCGCTCCGCCAGGCCGAGCGCCTGGTCCAGCGTGGAGACCACGCACCGGTCGGCCGCGTACATCGGGTGCAGCGGCTCGATCGCCAGCCGCACCCCGCGCTCCGCCCCGTACGGGCCCAGCTCCGCCAGCGCCTCGGCGATCCGCTCCCGGGCCCCCGCCAGATCGCGGCTCCCGGCCGGCAGCCCGCCGGAGACCAGCACCAGGGTGTCGGTGCCCAGTTCGGCCGCCTCGTCGATGGCCCGCCGGTTGTCCGCCAGCGCGGCGGCCCGCTCGGCCGCGTCGATCGCGGTGAAGAACCCGCCCCGGCACAGCGTGGTGACGGTCAGCCCCGCCTCGCGCACCAGCGCGGCGGCGGCGCTCACCCCGTACTCCCGCACCGGCTCGCGCCACAGGCCGACGCCCGCGATGCCCAGGTCCGCGCAGCCCTTGACCAGTTCGGGGAGGCTGAGCTGCTTGACGGTCATCTGGTTGATCGAGAACTTCACGGCTGCTCCACTCCGTACACCGCCAGCAGGGACCGCATCCGGTCGGCGGCCAGCGCCGGGTCCGGGAACAGGCCGAGGCCGTCGGCCAGTTCGTAGGCGCGGGCGAAGTGCGGCAGCGAGCGGGCCGATTGGAGGCCGCCGACCATGGTGAAGTGCTCCTGGTGGCCGGCCAGCCAGGCCAGGAAGACCACACCGGTCTTGTAGTAGCGCGTCGGCGTCCGGAACAGATGCCGGGACAGCTCCACCGTCGGGTCGAGGCGGGCCCGGAAGCCCGCGGTGTCCCCGGTGTCCAGGGTGCGCACGGCCTGCGCCGCGACCGGGCCCAGCGGGTCGAAGATGCCGAGCAGCGCGTGGCTGAAGCCCTGCTCGTCCCCCGCGATCAGCTCGGGGTAGTGGAAGTCGTCGCCGGTGTAGCAGCGCACGCCGTTGGGCAGCCGGCGGCGCAGCGCGACCTCGCGGCCCGCGTCCAGGAGGGAGACCTTGACGCCGTCCACCTTGTCGGGGTGGTCGGCGATGATCTCCAGGAACGTCTCGGTGGCCGCGTCCAGGTCGGTGCTGCCCCAGTAGCCGGTGAGGGCGGGGTCGAACATCGGGCCGAGCCAGTGCAGGATGACGGGCTCGGCGGCCTGCCGCAGCAGTTCGCCGTAGATCTTCAGATAGTCCTCGGGACCGGTGGCGCAGGCGGCCAGCGCGCGCGAGGCCATCAGGATGGCCTGGGCGCCGGTCTCCTCGACCACCGCCAGCTGCTCCTCGTACGCGGCGCGCACCTGGTCCAGCGTGTACGGCGCGGCGTCGGCGGTGAGCTGGTCGGTGCCCACGCCGCAGGCGATCCGGCCGCCGTGCGCCCTGGCCTCGGCGCCGGAGCGGCGGATCAGTTCGGCGGCGCCGGCCCAGTCCAGGCCCATGCCGCGCTGCGCGGTGTCCATCGCCTCCGCGACGCCGAGCCCGTGGGACCACAGGTGGCGGCGGAAGGCGAGGGTGGCGTCCCAGTCGACGGCCGCCGGGCCGTCGGGGGTGGTGTCGGCGTACGGGTCGGCGACGACGTGCGCGGCGGAGAAGACGATGCGGGAGGTCAGCGGGCCCTCACCCGCGACCGGGAGGGCGGGGGCGTCGGTACGGGGCCGGTACTCCCGTACCGCTCCCGTCGCATCGGGAAGTCGGATCATCAGCTCGGTCTCCCTGTCCTTACAGGCTCAGCTCGGGAACGTCCAGGCGGCGGCCCTCGGCGGAGGACTTCAGGCCCAGCTCGGCCAGCTGCACACCGCGCGCGCCCGCCAGCAGGTCCCAGGTGTAGGGCTCGTCCAGCACGACATGGCGCAGGAACAGCTCCCACTGGGCCTTGAACCCGTTGTCGAACTCGGTGTTGTCCGGCACCTCCTGCCACTGCTCGCGGAAGGCCTCGGTGACGGGCAGGTCCGGGTTCCACACCGGCTTGGGGGTGGCGGACCGGTGCTGGACGCGGCAGTTGCGCAGCCCGGCGACGGCGGAGCCGTGGGTGCCGTCCACCTGGAACTCGACCAGTTCGTCACGGTTGACGCGCACCGACCAGGAGGAGTTGATCTGGGCGACGGCGCCGCCGGCCAGCTGGAAGATGCCGTACGCCGAGTCGTCGGCGGTGGCCTCGTAGGCGTTGCCGTTCTCGTCCCAGCGCCGCGGGATGTGGGTGGCGGTCAGCGCCTGGACGGTCTCGACGCGGCCGAACAGCTCGTGCAGCACGTACTCCCAGTGGGGGAACATGTCCACCACGATGCCGCCGCCGTCCTCGGAGCGGTAGTTCCACGACGGGCGCTGGGCGGGCTGCCAGTCGCCCTCGAACACCCAGTAGCCGAACTCGCCGCGCACGGAGAGGATCTCGCCGAAGAATCCGCCGTCGATGAGCCGCTTGAGCTTGAGCAGGCCCGGCAGGAACAGCTTGTCCTGGACGACGCCGTGCTTGATGCCGGCGTCGCGCGCCTGGCGGGCCAGCGCGAGGGCGCCGTCGAGACCGGTGGCGGTGGGCTTCTCGGTGTAGATGTGCTTGCCGGCGGCGATGGCCTTCTTCAGGGCCTCCTCGCGGGCGAGGGTGATCTGGGCGTCGAAGTAGATGTCGACGGAGTCGTCGGCGAGGACGGCGTCCAGGTCGGTGGAGATGTTCGAGGCGTCGAGCCCGTGCCGGTCGGCGAGTTCCTTGAGGGCGTGCTCGCGGCGGCCGACCAGGATCGGCTCGGGCCAGATCACGGTGCCGTCGCCGAGCGGCAGGCCGCCCTGCTCGCGCAGCGCGAGGATCGAGCGGACGAGGTGCTGGCGGTATCCCATGCGCCCGGTGACGCCGTTCATGGCGATGCGGACGGTCCTGCGGTTCGGCGTGTCGGTCATGGGCCGGATTCCCTCCCGGAAGTGGCGGCGCGGCGGCCGTGTGGTGCGGCGGACGGCTAGTAAGCGCTTTCTATACGGGGAGACGCTAACCTGCCCACAGCGGATGGGACAAGTGGCAGCGCGGAAAGCGGCCAGGCGCGGAAAGCGGGGCGGAGCATGTCGGTGACGCTGGCGGACGTGGCGGCGCGGGCGGGGGTATCGGCGGCGACGGTCTCCCGGGTCCTCAACGGCAACTACCCGGTGGCCGGTTCCACCCGCTCCCGGGTGCTGCGCGCGGTCGACGAACTGGAGTACGTCGTCAACGGCCCGGCCAGCGCCCTCGCCGCCGCCACCTCCGACCTGGTCGGCGTCCTGGTCAACGACATCGCCGACCCCTTCTTCGGGGTGATGGCCAGCGCCATCCAGTCCCAGATCGGCCCGGCCGGCGAC
Source organism: Streptomyces sp. NPDC059853 (assembly GCF_042731495.1). Classification (NCBI taxonomy): domain Bacteria; kingdom Bacillati; phylum Actinomycetota; class Actinomycetes; order Kitasatosporales; family Streptomycetaceae; genus Streptomyces; species Streptomyces sp. NPDC059853. The sequence continues at coordinate 12,504 of NZ_JBHWJL010000096.1, read as the reverse complement.
CACGAGGCCGAGCCGCCGCACGGCCAGAAGATGGCCATCATCTGCAACACCGGCGGCTCCCCCGAGCGCGAACTCACCTACCTCACCCAGCTGCTGCGCCAGCGCGGCCACGCAGTGGTCCACACCGGCGGCACCGTCGTGGACCCCGCTCTGCGCGGCGCGCTCTCGTGGCGGCGGCGCCGCCTGGAGGCGGGCGGCACCCGCGTGGTGCTGTGCGGGCGGCAGCCGCTGGCCGCGCCGTCCGGCGGCGGCGCGCAGGGCGCCGCGCACGGCCCCGAGGAGGACCCGGGGCCCGCGCCGGTCGCCCTCACCTTCGACAACTTCGGCGGCGCGCGCCGGCTCACCACCCATCTGCTCGACCTGGGCCACCAGCGCATCGGCTACCTCGCCGGACCCGCCGCCCGCACCACCACCCGGCAGCGCCTGGACGGCCACCGCGCCGCCCTCGCCGCGGCCGGACACCCCGGTGGCACCGCCGGGGCACCGGAGGCGGAACGGCTGACGGTGCACGGCGGCTACGACCGGGCCTCCGGCTACGACGGAGCGCTGGAACTGCTGCGCCGCGAGCCCGGCCTGACCGCCGTCGTCGCCGCCAACGACACCGTCGCCCTCGGCGCCTGCGCCGCCCTGCGCGAACGCGGCCTGCGCATCCCCGAGGACATCTCGGTGGCCGGCTTCGACGACCTGCCGTTCGCCATCGACGCGGCGCCCGCGCTCACCACCGTACGGATCCCGCTGCACGAGGCGGGCGCCCGCGCCGGGCGGCTGGCGCTGGGCCGCGAGGAGGCCCCGGCGGGGCGGATGGCCACCCTTCCGGCCGATCTGATGGTGCGCGCCTCCACCGCCCCACCGCGCCGCTGACCCTTTCGCACCGAAGGTGCGCCATGTCCCATCCGCGTTAGGGTGGGCGCGGAGGGTGACCCCATGGCTTCCTTGCGATCCCGCTTCCAGCGCCTCCGGCGGTTCCGGGGCGTCTCCGTCCTGACCCTGCTGCTCCTGTACGTCGCGGCCATCACCGTGGTCCAGTACGAGACGTCCTCCGGCCACCTCGCCCGCTACGCGAGCTTCTCGCTGCTGGCCCCGGTCGCCGCCGCCGGGCTGCTCAGCCTCTGGCAGGCGACGCTGGTCGCCGTGGCCACCCTGGGCGCCGCCGCCCTGGTGTACGGCTTCCACGTGCCGCAGCTGTCCGTCGGCGGCCGGGTCACCGTCCTCGTCTCGGTCGCGCTGGCCTGTCTGCTCAGCCTGCTGGTGTGCCACATCCGCGAGGACCGCGAACGCCGCGTCGCCCGCCTGACCATCGCCCGCGAGCGGCTGACCCTGCTCAGCGAGGCCAGCAACCACATCGGCAGCACCCTGGACGTCCGCCGCACCGCCGCCGAGCTGACGGACGTCGCCGTCCCCCGGCTGGCGGATCTGGCCACCGTCGATCTGTACGGCGAGGTCCTGCGCGGCGAGGAGCCCCCGGCCCGGCAGGAACCGGGCCCGGTCACGCTGCGCCGGGTGGCCCAGCGCTCGGTCCTGGAGGGCGCCCCGGAACTCATGCTGGCGGTCGGCGACGACCTCGAGTACCCGTCGCAGTCCCCGCACGGCCTGGCGGTGGCCGCCAGCGGCGAGTACCGGGCGCGGGTGCTGGACGCGGAGACGGTCGCCGCGTGGTTCGCGCTGGACCCGCAGCGGGCGGCCCGGGTGCGGGAACACGGCGTGCACTCGGGGCTGATGGTGCCGCTGCGGGCCCGGGGCGCGACGATGGGCGTGGCGATCTTCGCGCGGCACCGGCGGCCGGAGGGCTTCGACCAGGCGGACCTGCTGCTGGCCGAGGAGATCGGCGCGCGGGCGGCCGTCTGCCTGGACAACGCGCGGCGCTTCACCCACGAGCGGTCCACCTCGCTCACCCTCCAGCGGTCGCTGCTGCCGCGCGGCCGGCCCGACCTGGCCGCCGTCGAGGTGGCCTCGCGCTATCTGCCGGCCGATTCGATGATCGGGGTGGGCGGGGACTGGTTCGACGTGATCCCGCTGTCCGGGGCCCGGGTGGCGCTGGTGGTGGGCGATGTGGTGGGGCACGGCCTGCACGCCTCGGCCACCATGGGGCGGCTGCGGGCGACCGTCCGCACCCTGGCCGACATCGACCTGCCGCCCGACGAGCTGCTGACCCACCTGGACGACGTGGTCATCCGGATGCGCGGCGAGGAGGAGGACGAAGAGGCGGCCGGGGCCCCCGGGGACGGCCGCCCGATGGAGACCGGGGCGACGTGCCTGTACGCGGTGTACGACCCGGTGTCGCGGGTGTGCTCGCTGGCCAGGGCGGGCCACCCCTCCCCCGCGCTGGTGCTGCCGGACGGCACCGTCCAGCCGGTCGAGCTGCCGGCCGGGCCGCCGCTGGGGCTGGGCGGGCTGCCGTTCGAGTCGGTGGAGATCACCCTGCCCGAGGGCAGCGTGCTGGCGCTGTACACGGACGGGCTGCTGGAGTCGCGGCGGCACGACCTGGACCAGGGCGTGGCCGAACTGCACCAGCTGCTCGCGCATCCCGCGCCGACCCTGGAGGCGACCTGCGACACCGTTCTGAAGTCGCTGGTGGACGAGCACCACACCGACGACATCGCGCTGCTGGTCGCCCGCACCCGGGCGCTGTCGCCCGCGCAGGTCTCCACCTGGGAGGTGCCGGCGGAGCCGACCGCCGTGGCGCACGCCCGCGACCTGGCCGCGCGGCAGCTGACCAGCTGGGGGCTCCAGGACGCGGTGTTCACCACCGAACTGGTCGTCAGCGAGCTGGTCACCAACGCCATCCGGCACGCGGGCGGCCCCATCCAGCTGCGGGTGATCCGGGAGGGCGGGGTGATCTGCGAGGTCTCCGACGGCAGCAGCACCTCGCCGCATCTGCGCCGGGCGCGGGCCTACGACGAGAGCGGGCGCGGGCTGTTCATCGTCGCGCATCTGGCACAGCGGTGGGGCAGCCGGCAGAGCAGCACCGGCAAGACGATCTGGGCCGAGGTGCCGGACGAACCGGGAGAGTTCCCGGGGCTCGCGGAGGTGCCGGCGATCTGAGGGAGGATGTCAGCGGGGGGCAGTAGGGTCGGGCGGCATGAAGGACGATCGGCGGGAGCACCCGCAGCCCTTGGTGAGCGGACCGCTGGACATCCGGCTGCTCGCGTTCGAACCGGGCCCGGAGGAGCGGACGTTCGAGGACGCACCGATCACGTACGCCCTGGTGGCGCTCCGGCACGAGGGGCGGCTGCTGCTGGTCCTGGAGCGGGGCCGGGGCGAGTGGGAGCTGCCCGGCGGCGGGATCGACCCGGGCGAGACGCCGCGGGTGGCGGCGGCCCGTGAACTGCGGGAGGAGGCGGGCCAGGTGATCGCGCCCGAGGCGCTGCGGTTCGCGGGCTTCGCGAAGACCGCCTTCGCGGACCGCCCGGTGGCGTACGGGGCGGTCTACGCGGCGGAGGTCACGGCGGTGCGGCCGTTCACGCCGAACGAGGAGATCGCGGCGATCCACTGGTGGTCCGGCGAACCGGAGATCCCCGGCGGCCTGTTGCAGACGGTGGACACCTACCTGGCCGAACGCGCCCACAGCACGCCCCCGGCGTAACGGCCATCCGCGGCGGAGCGGCCCCGGCTCAGCCGACCTTGCGCAGCTCGCCGTCGTCGAAGACCGCCACCATGATGAGGTTGCCGCCGAGCGCCCGCACATAGCGGGCGATCACCTCACTGCCCGACACCTGCCCGCTCTCGATCTGGGAGACGCGCCCCGCGCTGACCCCCATGCGGTCCGCCACCTGCTGCTGGGTCAGGCCACGCTCCTGCCGCATCTCGACGAGCCGCCAGGCGCGCGCCTCCGTGATCACGCGCCGCGCGCCCTCGTCGAAGGCTTCTGCCCCGCCGGCCAGTTGCTCGGCCCGTTCACGGTGGCCGCTGGCCGCCCAGCCGGGGTATCCGTTCACTGCCCCTTCTCCCTCTTCCGGTCCGTGAGGTACTCGGCGTACCGCCGCTCCGCCTCGGGGATCGCCCGGCGGTACCAGGCGTCCCAGTCGCCGGCCTTGTCGCCGGCCACCAGAAGAATGGCGCAGCGCCACGGGTCGAACATGAAGAGCACCCGCACCTCGCTCCGTCCCGCCGTTCCGGACGGAGCTCTTTGAGGTTGTGCAGCACCGAGCCCTTCACCCGGTCCACCAGCGGCCTGCCCTCACCGGGCCCCACCCGGGAGAGCACCAGAATGGCCTGGTTGACCAGCACGTACGACGCGGGGTCGGACTTCTCCAGGTCATTGAGCCACTGGTCCACCTGGTGTGTCAGGTAGATCTCCCAGCTCTCCTCCACTGTCGCGCCCCTCCCGTATTGAGCAATAGCTCAACACGGTGAGGCGCGGCCCTTCCGCCCTTTCGCTGATCTTCACCCGGTCGAGGGAAAGACACACTCCCTGTCCGGGAGCCGGTTCGCGCCCGGCCGCCGGGTGGGGGTCAGCCCACCGGGGCCGTCTCCGCCGCCGGGTGTTCGCCGCCGCCCGCGTACGTGCGCCACAGGGCCGCGTACCGGCCGCCGCGGGCCAGGAGTTCGGCGTGGGTGCCGTCCTCCACCACCGTGCCGCGGTCCAGCACCACCACCCGGTCGGCGCGGGCGGCGGTGGTGAGCCGGTGCGCCACCACCAGGGTGGTGCGGCGCACGGCCAGCCGGTCGGTGGCCTGGTTGACCAGGGCCTCGGTCGCCAGGTCGAGGGCGGCGGTGGCCTCGTCCAGCAGCAGGATGTCCGGGCGTACCAGCTCCGCGCGGGCCAGCGCGATCAGCTGCCGCTGCCCGGCGGACAGCGCCCGGCCGCGCTCCCCCACCGGCTGGTGGAAGCCGCCGGGCAGCGCGGCGATCATGTGGTGGGCGCCGACCGCGCGGGCCGCCGCCTCCACCTCGGCGTCGCTCGCGTCGGGGCGGCCGTAGGCGATGGCGTCGCGCACCGTCCCGTCGAAGAGGTACGGCTCCTGGGGCACGACGCCCAGCCGGTGCCGGTAGCCGCTGAGGTCGAGGTCGCGCAGGTCCGTGCCGTCCACCCGGACGGCGCCCGCGGTCGGGTCGTAGTAGCGGGCGACGAGTTTGACCAGGGTGGACTTGCCCGCGCCGGTCTCGCCGACGAAGGCGACGGTCTGCCCGGCCGGGATGGTCAGGTCGATGCCGCGCAGCGCCTCCGTGCCGTCCTCGGCGCCCCGGTAGGCGAACCGCACACCGCGGAACTCCACCTCGCCGCGCAGCCGTTCCGGCACCGGCCGGGGCCGCTCGGCGGGCGGGGTGGTGGTGGGTTCGGCGAGCAGTTCCTGGATCCGGCCGAGGGAGACCACGGCCTGCTGGTAGCCGTCGAAGACCTGGGACAGCTGCTGCACCGGGGCGAAGAACAGCTCGATGTACAGCAGGTACGCCACCAGCGCCCCGGCGGTAAGGGTGCCGGCGCCGACCCGGCCCGCGCCGACCAGCAGGACCCCGGCGGTGGCGAGGGTGGCCAGCAGCTGGACGAACGGGAAGTACACGGAGATGAGCCACTGGCCGCGCAGCCGGGCGCGCCGGTAGCCGTCGGAGCGGTCGGTGAACCGCTCGTACCCGTCGCTCTCGCGGCGGAACGCCTGCACCATCCGCAGTCCGGCGACGGATTCCTGGAGGTCGGCGTTGACGCCGCTGACGCGTTCGCGCGCCAGCTCGTACGCCTTGACGCTGTGCCGACGGAAGATGACGGTGCCGATGGTCAGCGGGACGAGGGTGGCGAGGACCACCAGGGCGAGCTGGACGTCGATGACGACCAGGACGCCCATGATGCCGAAGAACGTCATGACCGCCACCAGCGCCTGGACCAGGCCGGTCTGGAGGAAGCTGGTCAGGGCGTCGACGTCGGTGGTCATCCGGGTCATGACCCGGCCGGTCAGCTCGCGTTCGTAGTAGTCGAGGCCGAGCCGCTGGAGCTGGGCGAAGATCTTGACGCGCAGGGAGTACAGGGCGCGTTCGCCGGTGCGTCCGACCGTGAGCAGGCCGCCGGCCTGGGCGGCCCACTGGGCGAGCACCACGAGCAGCGCGAGGACGGCGGCGGCGGCCACCGCGCCGTACGCGGCCTTCTCCACGCCCTGGTCGATGCCGTGCCGGATGAGGACCGGGAGGAGCAGGGAGAAGGCGGCGTCGGCGATGACCAGCAGCAGGGCGAACAGCAGCGGGACGTGCAGCCCGGCGAGCAGGCGGCGCAGTCCGTAGCCGCCGCGTTCGGGGCGGGCGGCGGCGGCCTCGTCGATGTCGGGGGTGTCGGTGGCGGGGGGCAGGGCCTCGACCTGGGCGAGGAGGTCCGGGTCGGCGGCGGTGCCGCCCATCAGCGCGGTGGTGCCGGCGCCGGGGCCGGCGGCCTCGCGCTGCCACAGGGCGGGGGTGGTGCCGTCGGGGCCCGGGCCCTCGTCCTCGTCCCCGTCCCCGTTGGCGGCGTACCCGGCCGGGTCGCGCGGGGCGGCGCCCCACTCGTCCGGGTCGCTGAGCAGCCGCCGGTACAGCGGGCTGCGGGCGGTGAGTTCGGCGTGGGTGCCGGTGTCGGCGAGCCGGCCGCCGTCGAGGACGGCGATGCGGTCGGCGAGCTGGAGGGTGGAGAGCCGGTGGGCGATGAGCAGGGTGGTGCGGCCGGCCATGACCGAGCGCAGCGCGTCGTGGATCTCGCGCTCCACGCGGGCGTCGACGGCCGAGGTGGCGTCGTCGAGGATGAGCAGCCGGGGGTCGGAGAGGATCGCGCGGGCCAGGGCGATGCGCTGCCGCTGGCCGCCGGAGAGGGTCAGGCCCTGTTCGCCGACGACGGTGTCGTAGCCGTCGGGCAGGGCGCGGATGAACGCGTCCGCCTGGGCGGCGCGGGCGGCGGCGACCACCTGTTCCTCGGTGGCGTCGGGGTGGCCGTAGGCGAGGTTGGCGCGGATGGTGTCGGAGAACAGGAAGCTGTCCTCGGGGACGAGGCCGATGGCGGCGCGCAGCGAGTCGTGGGTCAGCTCGCGGATGTCGTGGCCGCCGATGCGGATGGTGCCGCTGTCGGGGTCGTAGAAGCGGGGCAGCAGCAGGGAGACGGTGGATTTGCCGCTGCCGGAGGGGCCGATGACGGCGAGGGTCTCGCCCGGTTCGATGCGCAGGGACAGCTCGGTGAGGACGGGGGTGCCGGGCCCGTAGCCGAAGGAGACCCGGTCGAACTCGACGCGGGCGGGGACGTCGGCGGGCAGGGCGTGGGCGTCGGGGGCCTCGGTGATCTCGGGCTCGGCGTCGATGAGTTCCAGGACGCGTTCGACGCCGGCGCGGGCCTGCTGGCCGGTGGTGAGCACGAGGGTGAGCATCCGGACCGGGCCGACGAGCTGGGCGAGGTAGGTGGAGAAGGCGACGAAGGTACCGAGGGAGATCTCGCCGCGGGTGGCGAGCCAGCCGCCGAGGGCGAGCATCGCGACCTGGCCGAGCGCGGGGACGGCGTTGAAGGCGGGGATGTAGCGGGAGCTGAGGCGTACGGTGCGCAGCCGGGCGGCGAACAGCTCGCGGCTGATGGCGCGGAGCTTGCCGCTCTCCTGGTCCTCCTGGCCGAAGCCCTTGACGACCCGGACGCCGGTGATGGCCCCGTCGACGACGCCGGCGACGGCGCCGGCCCGGTTCTGGGCGTGCCAGGTGGCGGGGTAGAGGGTGCGGCGGCTGCGGGCGGCGATCCAGGACAGCAGGGGGATGACGGCGAGGGCGACCAGGGTGAGGAGCGGGGAGAGGACGAGCATCACGGTGAGGGAGACCGCGAAGAGCATGAAGTTGCCGATGACCATCGGCATCATGAAGAGCAGGCCCTGGATCAGGCTGAGGTCGGAGGTGGCGCGGCCGACGACCTGGCCGGTGGAGAGCTGGTCCTGGCGGCGGCCGTCCAGCCGGGTGAGGGAGCGGAACATCTCGGTGCGCAGGTCGTGCTGCACGTCGATGCCGAGCCGTCCGCCGTAGTAGCGGCGGGCGAAGGTGAGGCCGTAGATGACGAGGGCGGCCGCGATCAGCAGGGTGATCCACAGGGCGAGGCCGCCTTCGCCGGCGACGACGATGTCATCGATGATGATCTTGGTGATGAGCGGCATGAGGGCCATGACACCCATGCCGGCGAGTGAGGCGCCGAGGGACAGCAGCATGTTGCGGCGGTGCCGCCAGCAGTACGCGGTGAGGCGTTTTATCCAGCCGTCCGTGCCGCTTCGATCGGTGTCCGCCACCTGTGTCCTCCCGAAGATCGCTGCCGGAGTGCTCAACACCAGCCTCGGGCGATTTCATCCCGCCGCAACAGTGTGAAGAAAAGGAGGTGCACGTTCCGCGCGACGGCACGTATCGTCTTGCTCATGTCGTGCTTCAACTCGATCGTGAACGGGGCGTGCGCCGCCGCGTGGCCCGCCCAGCACACCCCCCGCCCGCGCGTGCGGCGTCCGGCCCTGGTCCGCCAGGACTCGCCCGACGCCTCAGCCGTCTGACCTCAGCCTTTCCCCGAGTCCTTACGCCACCAGGGCCGTCCGGTGTCAGCACATCGACACGGACAGGCCCGCCGATCCGGGCGATGCCTGTCCTCACCCCGAGGACTCCACACGTGGCACGCCGCCGACTCACCCTTTCGCAGAACTTCCTGCATCACGCCCCCAGCATCCGGACGATCGTGCGCGCCTCCGGCGTGCGCCCCGGCGAACTCGTCGTGGAACCGGGCGCGGGAGAGGGCCGCCTCTCCCGCGCGCTGGCCGCCACCACCGGCCGGGTCGTCGCCTACGAGATCGACCGCACGCTGGCGGCCCGCTTCCCCGCCCACCCCCGCATCCGCCTCGTCCAGGGAGACTTCCTGCGCGCCACGCCGCCCCGCGAACCCTTCGCCGTGGTCGGCAACATCCCGTACTCACGGACCACCGACATCGTCCGCTGGTGCCTGGCCGCGCCCCGGCTGACCTCGGCCACCCTGCTCACCCAGCTGGAGTACGCCCGCAAACGCACCGGCGACTTCGGCACCTGGCCCCTGCTGACCGTCCGCAGCTGGCCCCGGTACGCCTGGCGGCTCGGCCCGCGCATCCACCGCGGGCACTTCGTGCCCGTCCCGCGCACCGACTCCGCCGTACTGCACCTGGACCGCAGGACCCGTCCGCTGCTCCCGGCGGCCGAACTGGAGGCGTACGGGGCGTTCGTGGAGCTGGGCTTCACCGGCCGCGGCGGCTCCCTGCACGCGACCCTGACCCACCACTACGGCCGCCGCCGCACCCGTTCCCTGGACCTGGACCGCGCCGTACCCTGCGGCCGGGTGCCACCGGAGCGCTGGCTGCGGCTGTACCGGGAGCTGGCCGGCTGAGCCACGGCGGTGACCGGTGCGGACGCGCTCGCGCCTCCCCCGCACCGGCCACCGCGGCCCGCGCTCGGCGGCCTCCGGCCGGGGGCACGCGGGGGCGCGCGTCTAAGATCCCAGCCATGACGGGGGAGAACGGCGAGGACATCCTGGCGGGCGGCCTGGGCAGCGGCGGCGCGATCATCCGGCGGGGCAACGTGGTGAACCGTCCCGCCCCGCCCCACGCCGCCGCCGTGCACGCCCATCTGCGGGCGCTGCGGCGGGCGGGGTTCGCCGGGGCGCCGGAGCCGGTGCGGCTGACCGGCGACGGCCGCGAGGAACTGACCTTCCTGCCCGGCGAGGTCGCCCTGCCGCCGTTCCCGGCCTGGTCGCAGGGCGCCGGTGTACTGCGCTCGGTCGGCGCGCTGCTGCGCCGGCTGCACCGGGCGAGCGCGGCGGTGCCCTTCGATCCGGACGCGGGCTGGCCGGGCGAGCTGGCCGACCCGGAGGGCGGGCCCCTGCTGTGTCACAACGACGTCTGCCGGGAGAACGTCGTCTTCCGCGACGGCCGCGCCGCCGCCCTGATCGACTTCGACTTCGCCGCCCCGGGCCGCCCGGTCTGGGACCTCGCCATGGCCGCCCGCTACTGGGTGCCGATGCGGCCCGAGGCGGGCGCGGACGCGGCGGCCCGGCTGCGGATCCTGGCCGACGGATACGGGCTGGGGGCGGCCGACCGGGCCGCGCTGCCCCGGATCGTCGAACAGGCGACCCGGCGCGGCCGGGAGTTCGTCGCCCGGCGGGTGGCCGCCGGCGACCCCGGCTACCCGGAGCTGCTCGCCTCCCGGGGCGGCTGGGCCGCCTGGGACCGGGTCGAGGAATGGCAGGCCGCGCACCGCGCCGCGTTCACCGCCGCCCTCACGGCACCCGGAGTGCCCCGCTCAGCATGCTGATCCGCTCCGCCATCCGGGCCGGGCCGCCGGCCGCGCAGCCGACACTCGGCACCTGGCGAGCCGACCGGTACGGCATGGGGCACCCCTCACCGAACGGGGTCCTCCCCCTGTCCATCACCGCGAGCGAGGCCGGAAGAGACCTCTTCCCGCTGATCAAGAAAGTCAACGAGGACCACGACGCGGTCGAGGTCGTGTCCCGGCACGGCAATGCCGTCCTCCTGTCGGCCGACGACTACGCCGCCCTGCGCGAGGGGGCCTGCCTGCTGCGCTCCCCCGCCAACGCCCGCCGGCTGCTCAAGGCGTACGAGACCGCGCTGAGCGGACGCGGCCTCACCGGACACGAACTGATCGACCCCGACGCACCGGACACCGGGCCGGTGACCGAGTGAGGCTCGTCTTCGAGGAGCAGGGCCGGGAGGACCGCACCTCCCGGCTCAGGAACGACCGCAAGATGCTCGCCCGGATCAACAAACTCATCGAGGACACCCGCCGAGACCCCTTCCCCGGCATCGGCGAGCCCGAGCCGCTGACGTACCACCTGCCCGGGGCCTGATCACGGCCGACCGACGACGAGCACCGCCTCGTGTACCCGGTCACCGACCGGGAGATCATCATCCTGGCCGCCCGCTACCCCTGCCGACCGGCGCCCGGAGCGCCGCGCCCAGTGTGCTGATCCCCTCCGCGATCCGGGCCGGGCCGCTGGCCGCGTAGCCCAGCACCAGGCCCGGCGGCCCCGGGCGCTGCCGGTGCCAGGACAGCGGCTGCACCTTCACCCCGTGGGCCAGCGCGGCCGACGCCAGTTCCAGGTCGCCGCGGCCCCGCACCAGGGGCGCGTCCCCGGGGAAGGTGATCATCAGATGGACGCCGGCCGCCGCGCCGTGCACCACCGCGCCCGGCAGATGCCGCCCGATGCCCGCGATCATCGCGTCCCGGCGCCGCCGGTGCCGCCGCCGCAACAGCCGCAGCTGCCGCTCCAGGTCCCCCGACTCCATCAGCCGGGCCAGCACCAGCTGCGGCAGCACCCCGTTCCCCAGGTCCGAGAACCGCTTGGCCGCCACCAGCGCCTCCCGGTAGCGCGGCGGCGGCAGCAGCCAGCCCACCCGCAGCGCCGGGGCCAGCAGTTTGGAGACGCTGCCGGTGTACGCCACCGCGTCCGGCAGCATCGCGCGCACCGCCGGGACGGGCGGCCGGTCGTAGCGGTGCTCGGCGTCGTAGTCGTCCTCCACGATCAGCCCGCCGCACGCCCGCGCCCACTCCATCAGCTCCCGGCGCCGCTCCCCGCCGAGCACCACCCCGGTCGGGAACTGGTGCGCCGGGGTGAGCAGCACCGCCCGCGCCCCGGTGGCCCGCAGCGCGTCGACGCGGATACCCGCCGCGTCCACCGGCACCGGCGGCATGGTCATCCCCGCGTACCGCAGATGCTGCCGGGCGCCCAGCGAGCCCGGCTCCTCCACCGCGAGCGCCGTCACCCCGTCGGCGCGCAGCACCTGGGCCAGCAGGATCAGCGCCTGGGCGACCCCGGCCACGATCAGCACGTCGGCGGGGTCGGCGGCGATGCCCCGGTTGCGGGCCAGCCAGTGGGCGACGGCGGTGCGCAGCGCGGGCGCGCCGCGCGGATCGCCGTAGCCGAGGTCGGCGGCGGAGAGACCGGCCAGCACGGCGCGCTCGGAGCGCAGCCAGGCGGCGCGCGGGAAGGACGCGAGATCCGGTACGCCGGGCGTGAAGTCGTAGGGCGCCTCGGCGGCGCGCAGCGAGTCGAACACGTCGGTGCCGGGCGCCGCCCCGAAGAGGGCGCCCTCGGGCAGCGAACCGCCCGGGGCGGCGGCGGCCGGGGCGGGTCGCGGGGCGGGGACGGGGGCGGCCACCACGACCGTCCCGGCGCGCCCGCGCCCGGCCACATGACCGTCCTCCGTCAGACAGCGGTACGCCTCGGTGACCACGCCCCGGGAGACCCGCAGTTCGGCGGCGAGCACCCGGCTGGGCGGCAGCGTGCCGCCCACCGGCAGCCGGCCGTCGGCGATGGCGGCCCGGATCTCGCGGGCCAGCCAGTCGGCGCGCGCGCCGGGCGGGGCGTTCTCGACGCGCAACTGGAGGAAGTCGGCACCGGCCGTTTTGGTCCTCTGTGCGGCCGTGCCATTGGCTCTGTCCACCGGGCCATTGTGGCGGCAGCCTGGGTCCATGAGAACCCTGCTCGTCGCGGCGGCCCTGCTCACGCCGCTGGTCTGGTCACTGAACCGCAACCACCGCCGTACCGCCCGCCCGGTCCGGGAG
>NZ_JBHWJL010000095.1:0-17470 GCF_042731495.1 Streptomyces sp. NPDC059853 | reverse complement strand
GTGGTTGCTGAACGGGGACAGGAACTCGCCGATCAGATAGCCGTGCGCGCCGTGCACCTCGGCCACCTCGAAGCCCGCGTCCAGGGCCCGCCGTGCCGCGTCGGCGAACTGGCCGGTGACCTCCCGGATCTGCTCCACGGTGAGTTCGGCCGGCACCGGGTGGTGCTCGTCGAAGGCCAGCGGCGAGGGCGCGACCGGCTGCCAGCCGCCCTCCTCGGCCGCCAGCGGCCGGCCGCCGTTCCAGGGGCGGTCGGTTCCGGCCTTGCGCCCGGCGTGCGCCAGCTGAATCCCGGGGACGGCGCCCCGCTCCTTCAGGAAGGCGGTGAGCGGGCGCAGCGCCTCCTGCTGGCGCTCGTTCCACAGCCCGAGGTCGGCCGGGCTGATCCGGCCCTCGGGGCTGACGGCGGTGGCCTCCAGCAGGACGAGTCCGGCGCCGCCGGCCGCCCGGGCGCCGTAGTGGACCAGGTGCCAGTCGGTCACCGCACCGGTGTCCGGTCCGGTGAGCGGCGCCGAGTACTGGCACATGGGGGCCATCCAGACACGGTTGGGCAGGGTCAGCGACCGCAGGGTGTACGGCTCGAACAGGGCGCTCACGGGCGGGCTCCTCGCGGGACGGATCGGGATCCGGGCGTTGGTACGAGAGCCATCGTAGTACGAAGCTCATCAAAGTTCGACGGGACTCGTATGATGGGGGCATGAGCCAGCCGAGCCCCGCGCCCGTCACCGTCGCCGGCCGCGCCCTGGAACACCCCGTCCGCGAGCGGATCCGTCTCGACCAGGTGCTCCAGGCGCTCGCCGACCCGCTGCGGCTGTCCGTCCTGCACAAGCTCGCCGCCGCGGGCCCCGGCGCCGAGCTGTCCTGCTCCGACCTCGATCTGCCGGTGAGCAAGTCGACCAGCACCCACCACTTCCGGGTGCTGCGCGAGGCCGGGCTGATCCAGCAGGTCTACCGGGGCACCGCGAAGATGAACGCGCTGCGCCGGGACGATCTGGAGGTGCTCTTCCCCGGCCTCCTGGAGGCCGTGCTGGCCGCGGCGGCCCGCGAGCGCCGGCGCTGAAGCCGGCCGGGCGCGGGGCCCGGTCCGGCCCGCCGCGGCCGGCGGCTCAGCGCATCGCCTCCATCCGGGCGATCTCCACCCGCTGCGAGGCGCCGATCTCGGCCGCCATCTCCAGCGCCGTCACATCGTTGCCCTGCGCGGAGACATCGGCCGCCATGGTGACGGCACCCTCGTGATGAGCGATCATCAGCTCCAGGAAGAGCGCGTCGAACGCGGCGCCCCGCGCCGCGCGCAGTTCCGCCAGTTCCGCCTCGCTCGCCATCCCCGGCATGGCCTCGCCGTCGCCCTCGTGGTGTCCGTGCCCGTCCCCGGCCGACCCCGCACCTTGGGCGTTGCGCAGCAGCCAGGCCCGCATCGCCTCGATCTCCGGTTCCTGGGTGGCGGCTATCCGGCGGGCGATACCGCGCACCGCGCTGTCCTCGGCGTGCGCGTCGGCGAGGTCGGTCATCTCCACGGCCTGCTCGTGGTGCTCGATCATCATGGTCATGAAGGCGTGATCGGCGGCGTTGGGCTCCGTGCCCTCCTCGGCCGCCTCGCGCGCCTCCCGGGGGGAGACGGTCCGGGCCTCCTCGCCGGGCCGGCCCGGCACGATCACCGAGGCCTCGGCGTCCGAGCCGGTGTCCTCGGCCGCCGCCTGGCCGCCGGTGCAGCCGGTGAGGACCGCCAGCGACAGCACGGCGGCCAGGGACGCGGCGAGCCCGGCGCCCGTGACAGGGCGGCGGAAACGATGAGTTGACACAGAGTCCTCCTGGTGCGCGCGTGCACCGTCAGTCAATACGGAAATATGAAGGATCTGTTTCCCATATTGATCTGTACATGCACGTCGGGATACTGATGGCATCCGTGAACCGGTCAACCCCACGTAACACCGGACGGATCCAGGGAGGATTCCAGTGACATCGTTGCACAGACCCCGCGTGCGACGCGGGCGCGTCGGCGTGACCCTGGCGGCCCTCGCCGGCCTGCTCGCCACCTACGCGCTCAGCGGAACGGCCCTGGCCACCCCCGACGACGGCGACACCCCCGTCGCACCCCAGGACATCACCACCGACCGACTCCAGGGCCCCGACGCGGCGGGCACCACCGACGCCGTACCCGGCGTGGGGGAGATCATCACCAGCCGCAACGTCACCCACGTCGCCAACGTCCCCAAGAACGCCCTCCAGGCCACCAACTCCGACCTGGCCTTCCAGGACAACTACGTCTTCGCCGGCAACTACAACGGCTTCGTCATCCACGACATCTCCCGCCCCAGCAAACCGAAGATCGTCGCCGAGGTGCTGTGCCCCGGCGGCCAGGGCGACATCTCCGTCAGCGGCGACCTGCTCTTCCTGTCCGTCGACTCCTCCCGCAGCGACGACTCCTGCAACAGCGTCGCCCAGTCGGCCACCATCAAGGATTCCTGGGAAGGGATCCGCATCTTCGACATCAGCGACAAGCGCAACCCCAAGTACGTCTCCGCCGTCGAGACCTACTGCGGCTCCCACACCAACACCCTGGTGCCGGACGGCAAGAACGTCTACGTCTACGTCTCCTCGTACTACCCCGACGCCTCCTTCCCCGACTGCCAGCCGCCCCACAACGGCATCTCCATCGTGAAGGTGCCGCGCCACGCCCCCGAGCGCGCCGAGGTCTCCAGCTTCGAAGTGCTCTTCCCCGACGGCGGGTTCCCCGGCAGCGACCGCGGCTCGGCCACCTCCGGCTGCCACGACATCACCGCCTACCCCCGGCTGAAGATCGCCGCCGGCGCCTGCATGGGCGACGGCATCCTCATGGACATCTCCAAGCCGGCCGAGCCGCGCGTCATCGACCGCGTCCAGGACGCCGAGCACTTCGCCTTCTGGCACTCCGCCACCTTCAGCCAGGACGGCAAGAAGGTCGTCTTCACCGACGAACTCGGCGGCGGAGGCGGCGCCACCTGCAACGCCCGCATCGGCGACAAGTACGGCGCCAACGGCATCTACCACATCACCGGCAAGGGCGACCGGCGGCGGCTGGAGTTCCAGAGCTACTTCAAGATCCCCCGCCACCAGGCCGACACCGAGAACTGCGTCGCCCACAACGGCTCCCTCATCCCGGTGCGCGGACGCGACATCATGGTCCAGTCCTGGTACCAGGGCGGCGTCTCCATCTGGGAGTTCACCGACTCCGGCCGCCCCGAGGAGATCGGCTACTTCGACCGCGGGCCGGTCAGCAACGACGCCCTGACCTTCGGCGGCTCCTGGTCCGCCTACTACTACAACGGCTACATCTACTCCAACGACCAGCAGGGCCTGGACGTCCTGCGCATCGACGACCCGCGGACCAACGGCGCACGCGGCGTCAAACTCACCGAGCTGAACGCCCAGACCCAGCCCAGCTACTGGTGAGCACCCTCACGCGCTGACACGACCACCCCGCCGGGCGGACCCCCGCCCGGCGGGCACCCCAGCTCCCACTCCAGCCCGTACCGGTCGAACAGCTCGGCCCGCAGCCGCCGCCCGGGCATCGGCGCCCCCGGCAGCAGCACCGCCACCACCGCCCCCATCAGCAGCGCCCGCAGCATCCGGTAGTCCGACTCCGGATCCGCCGACCCGTACCGCACCATCGTCTCCCGCAGCAGCGCGGCGAGCCGCTGCTGCTCCTCGCACTGGACGAACCCCTCCTGCTGGAGCAGCAGCGCCATGTGCGCCCGCATCAGCACCGGCCGCTCGGCCGCCAGGCCCAGAATCGCGTCGATCGCCCGCGCCAGCAGCTCCCGGCCGCCCGCCGCGTCCCGCGCGGGCGCCGGATCGCGCTCCAGCGCGGCGGCCAGCGTCAGATGCATCTGCCGGTGCACGGCCGTCTGCAACAGCTGCCGTTTTCCCGGAAAGTAGTACGACACCAGACCCCGCGCCGCACCGGCCCGCTCGGCGATATCGCCCAAGGTCGTGGCCTCGTAACCGTGCTCCCCGAACAGCTCCGCCGCCGCCTGGAGCAGCCGCTCGCGCGAACGCCTTCGCAACTCTTCATTGACTGACGCGCGACGAGGGGACATCCTGGACTCCCGTTGACTGGCTAACAGCCAATATACTCAGCGAGGACACCGGACAGCCGCCCCGGGGGCGGACCCCTGTCCGGGACCGGACGGCGTATCGGGCGGCGCGGGGGACCGCCCGATACCGCCACCGGCATCAGCCCACCAGATCCAGCACCGGCAGCAGCCCGTCGGGCCGCTCGTCCACCGGCAGATGCCGCACCAGATGCACCGCGCACCCCACCGCCGCCGCACCCCCGTCGGCCCGCGCGTCGTCCCCCACCATCAAGGTGTGCTGCGGCACCAGCCCCAGCTCGGCACAGGCGATCCGGAAGAGCCGCGGCTCCGGTTTCACCACGTGGTGCTCGAAGGACAGCGCGTACGCGTTCACGTACCGGTCCAGACCGTGCTCCCGGAACACCGGCCGCAGGTCCCAGCCGATGTTGCTCACCACCGCCACCCGGATCCCGCGCTCCCGCAGCCCGGCCAGCACCGTCCGGGTGTCCGGGTACGGCTGCCACGCGTCCGGCTCCAGGTGCCGCTCGTACAACGCCTCGTACAGCTCCGGTGCCGGCAGCGGAACCCGCCGCGCCAGCCGCAGATACAGCTCCCGGTGCCCCGAGGGATCCCGGTCCCGCTCCCGCCACAGCCCGGCCAGTTCGGCCGGCAGCTCACGCGGCGCACCGCCCCCGGGCAGCGCCCCCGCCTCTTCGAGCGCCCCGGCCAGCCGGACCACCTCCTCGTCCGGCAGCCGCATCCCGCGCCGGTCGAGCACGGTCCTCAGCCACCGCTCGGCCGGCTCGACGCGCATCAGGGTTCCGGAGAAGTCACACAGCACACCCATGATCGCCATGCACCGATCCTGCCCTCTCCGCGCCGCGGGCAGGCCCGACAGCAGGCGCCCGCACGGGGCGTGTCGGCGACGGGGGAGGGGAGGGGAGCGGATCCACCGCGGCAGGACACTGCCATCCCCGCGGCACGCACCGGCCACCGGACCCGCTCAGCCGATCCGCGCGCCGTACCGCCGCCGGGGCGGCCCGCCCGGTTCGCCCGGTGGATCACGGCGCGCCCGGCGCGGCCCCGCTCAGCCGCCGCCCAGCGCGCTCAGGCCCGGCGCGAACGCCAGCAGCAGCGGGATCGCCGGTACCAGGGCCGCGATCGCGGTCATCCGCAGGCGGCGGGACGGGGTGAGCCGGCCGCCCGGACTCAGCAGCCGGTGCACCCGCTGCGGCAGCTGGTCGCGATGGCCCGGGGTGGCGAAGACCCCGCGGTCCTCGTTCAGCCCGACCAGCGCCAGCGCCGTGGTCAGCCGGCCGAAGCGCCGCGACGCCGCGTCGTCGGCGGCCAGCTCCACCAGCCGGTGCACCTGGTCCCGGAACGCCGCGAAGACCGGCACCCGCGGGAAGCCCTCCGCCAGCGCCCCCGCACAGTGCACCAGCCAGTGGTGCCGGGCCCGCGCGTGGCCGTCCTCGTGCGCCAGTACCGCGTCCAGTTGCCTGCCCCGCAGCCGCCGCAGCGCGGCCGTGGTGATCACCAGCCGCCGCTCGGTGCCGTCCGTCAGCAGCCAGGCGTCGGGCCGCTCGCTCTCCAGTACGATCAGCCGGCCCCCGCCGCCCGCGCCACCGTCCGCCCCCGCCTCATCCGGCAGGTACGGCGCCCGCTCCCGCAGCCGCGCCCGGCGCGCCCGCCGCGTCGCACGGGTGGTCCGCACCTGGAGGGCGAACATCACCGCCGTCCACATCCCGCCCGCCGCCAGCAGCGCGGCGAGTGCGGCCGCCCACCACCGGCTGTCGTCCGGGCCGAGGGCGTACGCGTCGAGGACCGCCGCCGGAGCCGGGGCGAACAGGTGCCCGCGCACTCCGTCCCAGGCCGCGGCGCCGCTGAGCGCCATCGCCAGCACGCAGCACAGCAGGACGGACGCCACCACGCACTGCCACACCCACAGGGCCAGCACCGGTTCCCGGTCCGGCCAGGAAGCCCTCGCCAGGACGCGCGGCGCCATCGCCGCGGCAAGCCCACCCAGCATCAGCAACGCGAGCGCGATCAGCATGGCCGTCAGCCTAGAGGCCGCCGGGCTGCGGCACGCCACCGGGGTGATCTGCCCCACATCGGCGTCACATGGACACCAGCATCACCAGCATCCCCAGCGACAACGCCGTCCGGCAGGCGACGGCCACCCCGGGCGCCGGCTCCCTCCCCCCGGGCCCGCGGCCGACATCGCCGCCACCGGACATCCCGGCCCCCGCCGTCGCCACCGCCGGGGAGGCCGGTCCCGCCACCGCGATCCGGGCCCCCGAGACCAGCACGGACAGCGCGAAGTACCCGATGAGCACCCCGGTCAGGACCGGCACCCCACTGCCCCCGCCGTGCCCGCCCCCGTGCCCGGCCGTCCCGGCGTGGCCCAGCATTGCCACCCCCATGTACACCATGGCGAGCGCCTCCACGGCGTGGTGCGCGCGGTGCACCGGCCGGGCCCGCAGCACGACCGCCCACACCGCGAGCGCCCCGAAGGCGAGCACGTACACCTCACCCGGCGCCGCCGCCCCGGCTCCCGGCAGGGCCATCACCGCCATCCCGATGCCCATGGCGCCCTCCAGCCCGGCCGGCCGGCGTGCGCCCCGCCCGGATCCGGCCCGCGCCCGGTGCAGGCAGTACAGGCCGGTGCCGCCGCACAGCGCCGCCAGCAGCCACCCCACCACCACAGGACCCTCGTGCACCGCGCCCTCCCGGCGTCCGCGGTTCCGCTTCCCGCCCGCGTTCTGCCCCGCCCCGCGCCCGGGCCCGCGCGGGCCCGGGCGGCGCACGGAAGCGCGGGGGGAGCGCGACGGGCGCGCGCGTACCATGGTCGGCTGTGACAGCAGCAGCAGAACTGGTCTTCACCGCCGCGACCGAAGCCGATGTGCCCGCCCTCGTGGCCCTGGTGGAGTCCGCCTACCGGGGCGAGGCCAGCCGGGCCGGCTGGACCACCGAGGCGGATCTGCTGGACGGGCAGCGCACCGACCCGCAGGGCGTCCTGGACGCCCTCCGCGACCCGGCGGGCCTGGTCCTCACCGCCACCCGCCCCCACGCGGCCGAGCCGCTGCTGGCCTGCTGCCACCTCCAGCACCGACCGGCCGCCGCCGGCCCGGGCGCGGTGTACTTCGGGATGTTCGCTGTCCGCCCCACCGCCCAGGGCGGCGGGATCGGCGCGGCCGTCCTGGACCGTGCCGAGCACACCGCCCGTACCACCTGGGCGGCGGACCGGATGGAGATGCGGGTCATCTCCGCCCGGGCCGACCTCATCGCCTGGTACGAGCGGCGCGGCTACGCCAGGACGGGGGAGCGCACCCCGTTCCCGTACGGCGACGAGCGCTTCGGCATCCCGCGCCGCCCGGGCCTGGAGTTCGAGCTGCTGGTCAAGCCGCTCCGCTGAGTCCGGCGACGATCGCGGGCCGGTCGGTCACCACCCCGTCCAGCCCCAGTTCGCGCACCCGTGCCAGGTCCTCGGCGGTGTTGACGGTCCAGCTGATCACCTGCAGTCCCTGGGCCCGGCACTCCCGCACCGCCTCCCCGGTCAGATGGGGCAGCTCGGCCGAGACCAGATCCGCCCCCAGCTCCCGGGCCCGCCGTGCCGCCGTGTCCGTGGAGCGTCCCGTGACCAGCCCGATGGACTGCGCGGGCAGCAGCCGGCGCACGGTGCGCAGCGCCTCGTCGTGGAACGAGATCACCCGCACGCGTCCGGTCAGCCGGCGCGCGGTGAGGACCGCGGCCAGGGCCTCGGCGGCGGCCGGGTCCTTGATCTCCGCCTGGAGCGGCAGGGTGACGGCCTCGGTGACCTCTTCGAACAGCGGCACCCGCTCCCCGAGCCCGGCGTCCAGTTCGCGCAGCGCGTCCACGGTGAAGTCGGCGACGGGGCCGCGGCCGTCGGTGGTGCGGTCCACCTCGGCGTCGTGCATCACCACCAGGGCGCCGTCCTTGCTCAGATGCAGATCCAGTTCGATGACGTCCACGCCCTCCCGCTCGGCACGGACGAAGGAGCGCAGGGTGTTCTCCGGCTCCACGCCCATCAGCCCGCGGTGCCCGACGATCATGAGTGACATGCGGTCACCGTAGCGGGGGTCGGTGACGTTCCGCTGAACAGCGCGCGAGGCCACGGTCACCCCCCCAAGGACAGGAAAAACTTCCGGCTAAACGTCTATTCACCGAACGATTTCCTGGTTCTCGGCTTGATCGGCAGACCTTCCCTGGATACGGTTCCAGTACGCGAGGATCTTTTGTGGAGGAGCGATCATGCCGGAAATCCTGGCCCCCACTACCGCCGAGGACCACCCGTCCACCCCGGCCGCCCGCGTCGTGGACCACCCCGCCTGGCCCCGGCTCAAGCAGGCCGTCGAAGCCATCAGGCCCGCACAGTCCCGCGACGGCTCCATCGACTTCGACGCCGAGGGCGCACCCGCCCGCGCCGCCGTCACCCGCGAGGTGGAACGCGCCATCACCGAACTGCGCACCCTCTCCCCGCTGCTGCCGCACGACGCCGCCTACCACCACGCCCTGGAGAAGGATCTGCGCCGCTGGGCGGACGAGGGATTCGGCGTACCCGACTTCCTCGACTCGCTGCTGGCCTTCGAACCCGCCGCCCACCGCGCCGACGGCCTCCAGCACCTCGTGCTCTTCCCCATGTACACCCAGAACGGCAACCCCGACCGCAACCTCGAAGCCGTCGTCTTCCGCGTGGTGTGGCCCGACTGGCTCGCCGAACTCGAACGCACCCGCTACGACAACCCGATGTTCCTCGGCATCACCTTCGAGGACTTCACCCCCGGCTACGACACCAACTCCGCCGTGCTCTTCCCCGAGACCATCGCGGTGCGCGAAGCCCCCGAGCGGTTCACCTGGGGCGGCATCTTCTGCGACCGCGAGGCGGCCCGCTTCCGCAAGGTCGTCGCCGCCGCCGGCGAGGTCACCAGCCTCGCCCTCCCCGAGGACGCCCGCGGGCTGCTCACCGACCAGCGGCGCACCGAGCACACCTTCGTCCTGTGGGACATGATCCACGACCGCACCCACAGCCACGGCGACCTGCCGTTCGACCCGTTCATGATCAAACAGCGCCAGCCCTTCTGGATGTACGGCCTGGAGGAACTGCGCTGCGACCTCACCGCCTTCCACGAGGCCGTCCAGCTGGAACGCGACGGCCTGCCCCAGGCCCGCGACGTCCAGTACGCCGTCCTCCTCGACCGGATCTTCCGCTTCCCGGTCACCGGCGCCCGCAACCGCAACTACGACGGCCTCGGCGGCCAGCTGCTCTTCGCCTACCTCCACCAGAACGGCGCCCTGCACTGGACCGACAACCGGCTCAGCATCGACTGGGACCACGCCCGCCGCCTCACCGTGGCCCTGCGCGAGGAGATCGAGACCCTCTACCGGCTCGGCATCGACCGCCCCAAGATCGTCCACTGGTTCAAGGCCTACGAACTCGTCTCCGCCTACCTCGCCCCGCATCCCGGCTCCACCTGGGCCAAGGGCCCCGAGGCACTCGACCTCAGCCTCCCGCCGCGCAAGCTCGTCGACGAGGTCCTGCCCGACGAGTTCCCGCTCAGCCTCTTCTACGAGGCCCTGGCCAAGAAGCTCCGCAAGGTGATCGAATCCACCCGTGGCATCACCGCGGACACCCCCACCCGGCGGGCGGCCTGACCGGGACACGGGCCAGAATGGAAGAGCCGCGAGAAGGCGAGGGACGATGACCGACACCACCGCAGCGAACAGCACCCCCGGACCCCTGGAGGGCGCCGTCGTCGCCGTCGCGGGCGCCGCCGGACCCGCCGGCGCCGCCACCCTGCTGCGCCTGGCCGCGGCGGGCGCCACCGTGGTGGCCGCCGACGCCGACCCCGAACGCCTCGCCCGGGCCGTGGACGCCGCCCGCTTCGCCCACGGCGGAGCCACCGTCACCGGCGACACCGTCGACCTCCTCCACCTGGACACCGCCCGCCAGTGGGCCGCCAGGACCGAGAAGGAGTACGGCCGCGTCGACGGCCTCGTGCACCTCGTCGGCGGCTGGCGCGGCTCCGCCTCCTTCGCCGAGACCGACCTCGCCGACTGGAACCTCCTGCACGACCTGCTGATCCGCACCGTCCAGCACACCTCCCTCGCCTTCGAGGGCCCGCTGGCCCGCAGCGGCAACGGCCGCTACGTCCTCGTCTCCGCCGCCGGCGCCACCCGCCCCACCGCGGGCAACGCCGCCTACGCCGCCGCCAAGGCCGCCGCCGAGGCCTGGACCCTCGCCCTGGCCGACGGCTTCCGCAAGGCGGGCCGAGGCACCCCCGAAGGACGGCCCCCGGCCGCCGCCACCGTCCTGATCGTCAAGGCCCTGGTGCACGACGCGCTGCGCGCCGAGCGCCCGGAAGCGAAATTCGCCGGCTTCACCGATGTCACCGACCTCGCCGAGGCCGTCACCGGTCTGTGGAGCCGGCCCACCGAGGAAGTGAACGGAACCCGCCAGTGGCTCACCCCCCAGCCGTGACAACCGACGCCCGCCGCCACCACGACCCCGCCGTGCGCGGCTTCGCCAGCGACAACTACGCCGGGACCCACCCCGAGATCCTCGCCGCCCTCGCCCTGGCCAACGGCGGCCACCAGGGCGCCTACGGCGACGACGCCTACACCCAGCACCTCCAGGACGTCGTGCGCCGCCACTTCGGCGCACGCGCCGAGACCTACCCCGTCTTCAACGGCACCGGCGCCAACGTCGTCGCCCTCCAGGCCCTCACCGACCGCTGGGGCGCCGTCATCGCCGCCGACACCGCGCACATCCACGTCGACGAGGGCGGCGCCCCCGAACGCGTCGGCGGCATCAAGCTCCTCACCGTCCCCACCCCCGACGGCAAGCTCACCCCCGAACTGATCGACCGCGAGGCGTACGGCTGGGAGGACGAGCACCGCGCCATGCCCCAGGTCGTCTCGCTCGCCCAGAGCACCGAACTCGGCACCCTCTACACCCCCGACGAACTGCGCGCCATCGCCGACCACGCCCACGAGCGCGGCATGACGGTCCACCTCGACGGCGCCCGGCTCGCCAACGCCGCCGCCGCCCTCGACGTCCCCCTCAGCGCGCTGACCACCGACGCCGGGATCGACGTCGTCTCCTTCGGCGGCACGAAGAACGGCCTGCTCTTCGGGGAGGCCGTCGTCGTCCTGAACCCCGGATCGGTCCGGGCCATGCGGCACCTGCGCAAGCTGTCCCTCCAACTCGCCTCCAAGATGCGCTTCCTGTCCGTCCAGTTCGAGGCGCTGCTCGCCGGCGACCTGTGGCTGCGCAGCGCCCGGCACGCCAACAGCATGGCCGCACGGCTGGCCGCCGGCGTCCGCGAGGTGGAGGGCGTACGGATCCTGCACCCGGTGCAGGCCAACGCCGTCTTCGCCCGGCTGCCCCGCGAGGTGAGCGAACGGCTGCGCAAGCGCTACCGCTTCTACTTCTGGGACGAGAACGCCGGGGACGTGCGCTGGATGTGCTCCTTCGACACCACGGTCGAGGACGTCGACGGATTCCTGGCCGCCCTGCGCGAGGAGATCGCCCGCTGAACCGGCGCCCCCGCCGTACCCTGCCCCTGCCCGCCCGGACCACCGGGTCCGGGCGGGCAGGCACCGTCCTAGGTGTGCTTGGGGGCCGGCGCCGTGCCGCCCAGGTGGGCCGGCAGCCACCAGGTGTCCTCGGGGCCGCGCGGCCCCTCCGGGTACGCGGCCTGCGCCGACTCCAGCAGCTCCTGCATCCGGTCCCGCAGCCGCTCGGTCAGCGCCACCGCCGACTCGGCCGGATCGGCCGCCATCGGCTTCCCGATACGGATGGTGATCGGGTAGTGCCGCCGCCGCAGATCCCGCTTGCGGCCCTTGGTCCACACCCGCTGCGTACCCCACAGCGCCACCGGCAGCACCGGCACCTGCGCCTCCTGCGCCATGCGCACCGCGCCCGACTTGAACTTCTTCAGCGTGAACGACGGCGATATCGTCGCCTCCGGGAACACGCCCACGATCTCACCGGCCCGCAGCGACTCCAGCGCGTGCCGGAACGCGTGCTCCCCCTGCTTGCGGTCCACCGGGATGTGCTTCATGCCCCGCATCAGCGGCCCGGAGACCTTGTGCCGGAAGACCGAGTCCTTGGCCATGAACCGCACCAGCCGCTTGGACGGCCGGGCCGCGAACCCCGCGAAGACGAAGTCCAGGTAACCGATGTGGTTGCTGACCAGCACAGCGCCTCCGGAAGTCGGCACATGCTCGCTGCCGGCGATGTCCAGGCGCAGATCGAGCGCCTTGAACATCGTCCTGGCGGCGGCGATCACCGGCGGATAGACGAGCTCTGCCATGCGGGACCCTTCATTCGTGCGGTCGCGGTGACCGCGCACAACCTACGCTGCCGTAACTTCCGGCATCCGCAGATAGTGCCCCGACACCGGTGTGATTGGCTAGCCCGGGCAACCGACCGGGGCGGACGGAGCGTGACGATGGACGGCAGCGAGCACCGCGAGCCGCTCACCCCTGCCGTGCTCGGCATCACCGGACCGCTGGGGGAGCGGGCCACCCTGGTGCACTTCTCCAGCGCCTTCTGCCGGCCCTGCGCGGCCACCCGCCGGGTCCTGGCCCAGGTCGCCGCCATGGTGCCCGGCACGGCCCACATCGAGATCGACGCCGAGTCCCACCTGGAGACCGTCCGCGCCCTGCGGATCACCGCCACCCCCACCGTACTGGTGCTGGACGCCGCCGGGTCCGTGGTGCGCCGTGCCGCCGGGCTGCCCCGCAAGGCCGATGTCATCGCCGCGCTCGGCGCGGCCGTCGCCGGCGGGACGACCGGCCCCACCGACGCGTAGCGCAGGTCACATTGCGGCATGCTTGAGGGCGGCATATAGGCTGGGTTTACTGACCAGTAACAACCGGGTGAGCTAAGGAGCCGGCGTGAGCCTGAGGATCGTTGTCTGTGTGAAGTACGTGCCCGACGCCACCGGGGACCGGCACTTCGCCGAGGACTGGACGCTCGACCGCGAGGACGTCGACGGCCTGCTGTCCGAACTCGACGAGTACGCCGTCGAACAGGCCCTCCAGATCGCCGAGAGCACCCGCGAGGCCGGCGAGGAAGCCGAGATCACCGTCCTCACCGTCGGGCCCGAGGACGCCGCCGACGCCCTGCGCAAGGCCCTGTCCATGGGCGCCGACAAGGCCGTCCACGTCGAGGACGACGACCTGCACGGCAGCGACGCCCTCGCCACCTCCCTCGTGCTCGCCAAGGCCATCGAGCACATCGGCTACGACCTCGTCGTCTGCGGCATGGCCTCCACCGACGGCGTCATGGGCGTCCTGCCCGCCATGATCGCCGAACGCCTCGCCGTCCCCCAGGCAACCCTGCTGTCCGAGGTGACCGTCACCGACGGCACCGTCAACGGCCGCCGCGACGGCGACACCGCCACCGAGCACCTCAGCGCCCGGCTGCCCGCCGTCATCTCCGTCACCGACCAGTCCGGCGAGGCCCGCTACCCCTCCTTCAAGGGCATCATGGCCGCCAAGAAGAAGCCGGTCGAGGCCCTGGACCTGGAAGACCTCGACCTCGACGCCGCCGAGGTCGGCCTCGCCGGCGCCCGCACCGAGGTCACCTCCGCCACCGAGCGCCCGGCCCGCACCGCCGGGGAGGTCGTCACCGACGAGGGCGAGGGCGCCGCAGCCCTGGCGGGCTTCCTCGCCGGCCAGAAGTTCATCTGACCGCCGCCCGCCCCCAGCACGCCGCACGCACCTTCCGCAGGAGAGACACCCATGGCTGAAGTCCTCGTCCATGTCGACCACCTCGACGGCGCCGTCCGCAAGCCCACCCTGGAACTGCTCACCCTCGCCCGCCGCCTCGGCGACCCGGTCGCCGTCTTCCTCGGCACCGGCGCCCAGGAGGCCGCCGCCACCCTCGCCGAACACGGCGCAGTCCGCATCCTGACCGCCGACGCCCCCGAGTTCGCCGACTACGCGATCGTCCCCAAGGTCGACGCCCTCCAGGCCGCCCACGACGCGGTCCGCCCGGCCGCCGTCCTGCTGCCCTCGTCCCCCGAGGGCAAGGAGATCGCCGCCCGCCTCGCCGTACGGCTCGGCTCCGGCATCATCACCGACGCCGTGGACCTCACCACCGACGACCAGGGCCCGCTGGCCACCCAGTCGGTGTTCGCCGCCGCGTACACCACCACCTCCCGGGTCACCCAGGGCACGCCCGTCATCACCGTCAAGCCCAACTCCGCCACCCCCGAAGCCGCCCCCGCCGCCGGCACCACCGAGCCGCTGGAGGTCACCTTCGGCGAGGCCGCCACCGGCACCAAGGTCACCTCCCGCACCCCCCGCGAATCCAGCGGACGCCCCGAGCTGACCGAGGCCGCCATCGTCGTCTCCGGCGGACGCGGCGTCGGCGGCGCCGACAACTTCGCCGTCATCGAAGCCCTCGCCGACTCCCTCGGCGCGGCCGTCGGCGCCTCCCGCGCCGCCGTCGACGCCGGCTGGTACCCGCACTCCCACCAGGTCGGCCAGACCGGCAAGAGCGTCTCCCCACAGCTCTACATCGCCGCCGGCATCTCCGGCGCGATCCAGCACCGGGCCGGCATGCAGACCTCCAAGACCATCGTCGCCGTCAACAAGGACCCCGAGGCCCCCATCTTCGAGCTGGTCGACTACGGCGTGGTCGGCGACCTCTTCGAGGTCCTGCCCAAGCTCACCGAGGAGATCACCTCCCGCAAGGGCTGACCCCGGGCCCCCGAAGACCCACGACAACGGCGCCCGCCGCACGGCGGGCGCCGTTGTCTTCCCACCGCACGCCCGCTAGCTTCGTTCAACAATGTGTTGAACAACGGGGCGAGGAGCCGCCGATGGACCAGCACCACGCCCGCACCAGCATCCCCGCCGCCACCCGGCACGAGATCACCGCCGCCCTCGCCCCCGTCGACGCCCACCTCGCCCGCCACTACCCGGGCGAGAGCGCCACCCGGCAACCCGTCCACACCGTCTACGTCCCCGCCGACCGCTTCACCCCCGACACCGCACCCGCCTGGGGCACCGCCGCCCTCGACCTCCTCGACGCCCACGCCCCCGACCCGGCCACCCTCGCCACCGTCCTCGGCCTCCCACCCCACCTCGCCGACGACCTCCACCACCGGGTCCGCGCCAAACTCGCCCGCGAACCCGTCGAGGACCTCCGCATCGACTTCGAGGACGGCTACGGCCGGCGCCCCGATGCCGAGGAGGACGCCGCCGTCCTGCGCGCCGCCGCCCACCTCACCACCGCCCGCCGCCAGGGCACCGCCCCACCCGGCATCGGCATCCGCTTCAAAAGCCTGGAAGCCCCCGTACGCGACCGCGCCATCCGCACCCTCGACCTCTTCCTCACCGCCCTCCTGGCCGCCGGACCGCTCCCCGCCCCGCTGCGCCTGACCCTCCCCAAGGTCTCCCACCCCGACCAGGTCACCGCCATGGCCCTGCTGTGCGACGCCTTCGAGACCGCCACCGGACTCCCGCCCGGCCACCTCACCTTCGAGATCCAGATCGAGACCACCCAGGCCATCGTCGGCGCCGACGGCCGCGCCACCGTCGCCCGCCTCATCGCCGCCGCCCCCACCCGCGTCGAGGCCCTGCACTACGGCACCTTCGACTACAGCGCCGCCTGCTCCGTCAGCGCCGCCCACCAGGCCCCGGACCACCCCGCCGCCGACCACGCCAAAGCCGTCATGCAGGCCGCCGCCGCCGGCACCGGCGTCCGCCTGTCCGACGGCTCCACCAACCTTCTGCCCACCGGCGACACCGCCCGGGTCCACCACGCCTGGCGCCACCACCACGCCCTCGTCCAGCGCTCCCTCACCCGCGCCTACTACCAGGGCTGGGACATGCACCCCGGCCACCTGCCCACCCGCTACGCCGCCGTGTACGCCTTCTACCGCCAAGGGCTGCCCGACGCCGCCCGCCGCCTCGCCGCCCACCTCGGCGACGGCCCCGGCGACACCACCGTCCTCGACGAACCCGCCACCGTCCGCGCCCTGGCCGGCTTCCTGCTGCGCGGCCTGCACTGCGGCGCCCTCGACGCCGCCGAGATCACCGCCGCCACCGGCGCCGACCCCGGCCTGCTGCGCACCCTCGCCACCCCGCCGCACTGACCGGCACTGGACAACCCGCCCCGTTCCGGACAGGCTTCCACCCCATGAGCCTGGATCTTGTCGCCGCCGTGGACATCGGCGGCACCAAAGTCGCCGCCGCCCTCGTGGACGGCGACGGCACCGTGCTGGCCCGCGCCCAGCGCCCCACCCCCGCCCGGGAACCCGCCCACCGGGTCCTGGCCGCCGTCACCGACACCCTCACCGCCCTCACGGCCGACGCACGCTGGCCGCGGGTCGGCGCCGTCGGCGTCGGCAGCGCCGGCCCCGTCGACGCCCGCACCGGCACCGTCAGCCCCGTCAACATCCCCGCCTGGCGAGACTTCCCCCTCGTGGCCGCCATCCGCGAGACCACCGGCGCGCTGCCGGTCACCCTGGTCGGCGACGGCAGCGCCATCGCCGCGGGCGAACACTGGCGCGGCGCCGCCCGCGGCCACGACAACGCCCTGTGCATGGTGGTCTCCACCGGCGTCGGCGGCGGACTCGTCCTGGGCGGCCGGCTCCACTCAGGACCCACCGGCAACGCCGGCCACATCGGCCACATCAGCGTCGACCTCGACGGCGACCCCTGCCCCTGCGGAGGCCGCGGCTGCGTGGAACGCATCGCCAGCGGCACCCACATCGCCACCTGGGCGACCGCCTCCGGCTGGCAGCCCGCACCCGGCACCGCGCCCACCGCCGCCGCCGTCGCCGCGGACGCCCGCAGCGGCCACCCCGTGGCCCGCGCCGCCTTCGAGCGTTCCGCCCGCGCCCTGGCCGCCGGCATCGCCGCCACCGCCACCCTCGTCGAACTCGACGTGGTCGTCGTCGGCGGCGGCGTCAGCCAGGCCGGGGACGTCCTGTTCGGGCCGCTGCGCGAAGCCCTGCACACCTACGCCGTCCTGCCGTACGTCCGGGGCATCGAGGTCGTGCCGGCCCAACTGGGCACCGACGCCGGGCTGGTCGGCGCGGCAGCGGTCTGCCACAGCGGTTCGGACACGTTTTTGATACCAGGACGAGCGGGCAACTGAACCCACGGGCGAAAAAGAAGGGGGATCCGTGATCATCTGGCTGAACGGCGCCTTCGGTGCCGGCAAGACCACGGCCGCACGGGAACTGACCGACCTGCTGCCGGGCAGCCGGCTGTTCGAACCCGAGCTGGCCGGGGCCAGCCTGCGCGCCACACTCCCCAAGGAGCGCCTGGCGCAGGTCGACGACGTGAGCGAACTGCCCTCCTGGCGGCGGCTGGTGGTCGACACCGCCGCCGCCCTGCTCTCCGAGATCCCCGGGCCGCTCATCGTCCCCATGAC
>NZ_JBHWJL010000094.1:12546-17488 GCF_042731495.1 Streptomyces sp. NPDC059853 | reverse complement strand
GGCTCCGCCTCCGGTGCGGCGGGGGACGCGGCCCCGGCGACGACGGGCTCCGGCTCGGCCTCGGCCTCCGCCCGTGCCTCCGCCTTCGCCTCGGCCTCGGCGTTCGCCCGGTCGGCGGCCTCCTTGAGCCAGTCCGGCGGCGTCAGCAGGAACGACGTCGCCTCCACATCGATGCGCGGCGGCTCGGCGGCCGGCGCGGGGGCGGACTGGCTGCCGCCGTACGCCTCCTCGTACCGCCGTATCACCTCGCTCACCGGCAGCGCGGGCCACAGCGTCGACTCGCCGCTGTCCCGCGCGATCACCAGCTTGCCGCCGCAGTCCTCGGCCCAGGCGACGAAGCCCAGATCGAACTCGCGCACCCGCACCTCGCGGCTGCGCTCCCCGGTGGAGGAACCGTTCACCCAGCGGTCGGCGCGCTCCTGCGCCTGTGCGAAGGTCACCATCGCCGCCTCACCCCTCCACCGGGACGGCGCGGGCGAAGCCGCCGTCCACCATCAGATCGGCCACCGTCTCCAGCTCCGGCGGCGAGCCCGCGAGCCGCAGCAGGAAGTCGTCGAAGTCGCTCCCGCACGGCAGCAGCAGGGTCTCCACCCGCTCCTGGACGGTCAGCCCGTCGCGGTCCCGGGCGTCGTCGTAGGCGCACAGCCACACCGAACCGGTGTCCTCGCCCTTGACCTTCACCGCCAGGATGCCGCCGTTGACGAACGCGACCCCGAGATAGTCCTTGGTCAGGTGATCACGCAGGCATTTGTTGATGTAGACGAGATCGTTGACCGCCGCCTCCTCCCTCAGGGTGAAGAACGGCTGGTCGATCAGCAGCCCCAGCTCCGCGTCCAACGCCAGCCCCACCGGGGCGCAGCCCCCGGCCGCCTTGAGGAACGAGCGGTACGCACCCGGCAGCGCGTACCCCAGCTTCTCCTCGGCCGCGCGCAGCCGGTCCTCCTCCACCGCCACCGAGTACGGGGCGGCGAAGTGGGCCGGCTTCGGGTCCTGGAGCGGGCGGGTGCCGCGCTTGTCCTGGTCCACGGCGGTGGTCGCGAGCCCCGCGTGGTGCCGCAGCAGCGCCTTCACCTCGACCGGGATCAGCTCGAGCCGCCGGGTGCGGGCCACGTGGTGCCACGTCCAGCCGTGCGGCGTGGCCACCGGCGGCAGATCGGCCCACAGTTCGTGCCCGGCGGCGTGCAGCGCGGCGTTCGCCGACACGTAGTCGGTCAGCCGCAGCTCGTCGATGCCGAAGCCCTCGGGCGGCTCGGCGATCTCGGCGGCGGCTCTGGCGAACGGGGAGAAATCCGGATACCCCTCCGCGTCCACCCGGACGCCCTGCGGAAAGCGGGCGGCCCGTACCGGGTCCGGGAACTGCACCAGCTGTCCCGCATAGGCCCCGTTCGGTGGCGCGGCATGCTGCCCGAGCCGACCTGTCGTCATGGCGTTTGGCCCCCTGCTGCTCCTACACGGTCACGCTGTTGCGCACAGCCTACGAGGTCCATGTGTCATGGGCACCGCCCCCGGGCGCCTTAACCGGTCGTGACAACGGCTTGTGGCAAGCTGATCGCCAGGGTGGGGAGAACCGGGGGAGAAAGCGCGAGGATGCCGGTGACGCTGGATCTTGACAGCCAGGACGGCCCGGCGGACGCCGGGTCCGCCGCACCCGTACTCCGGCACCGGCGGGACGGCATCCTGCCCACCACCGCAGCCGCGCTCCTCCTGCCCGGCCACGAGCACCCGCTCAAGGGCGCCGCCGTGCACCGCTCGGCCCCCGACGCCCCCCGCCTGCACCCGCAGGTGAGCGCGTTACTGGACGCCCTCGGCCCCGCCGACCGCGAACGGCACGCGGGCCGCTGCCCCGAAGTCGCGCTGATCTCCCGGTACCTGAACGAGGGCGGCGACGCCCGGCACCTGCGCGGCGCGGAGATCACCACCCGGCACATCAGGGAAGACGGCGACCCGCAGCACGGCACGTACGCCCCGCACTGCCGCTCCTGCGCGGCGCTGCTGGCGCACTTCGGCGTGGAGAGCGTGAGCGGCGGCGAACCGGGGACCGGACTCACCGGCCCCACCCTGACGCTGCGGCTGCCGGACGGCGAACCACCGCAGGCGCCGGGCGACCTGGACCTGGACCAGGCCCTCGGCTACGCGGGCTGGCACCCCGGCCGCCGCATGACCGAACAGGCCGAACGCTGGGCCGACACCCTCAGCGGCCACCGCTCGCCGCAGGGCCATCCCCATGTGCTGTTCCCGGCGGCGTTCGAGACCTGGGCGGAGTACGGCGGCCTGCGGCTGCACCCGATGGGCCCCGGCCGCCGGTACGCACCCGGCTCGGTGGTCATCGACCCGCTGCGCGGCCTGCACTGGGCCCGCACCCTCGGCGACCTCGGCCGCGCCCTGGACACCGACCTGTGCCCCCTGGGCGCGGAGGGCGGCGGCACCGCCCTGCTGGCGATGGACCGGGAGGCGCGGATATACGCCCTGGACCACACCGGCGACTGGTACCTGGGCCCGGACCTGCGCACGGCCCTCATCACCCTCCTCACCGGAGGCCGCCCGGTCCGGCTGCTCAGCCCCGAATGAGCGCGCGCCGCCCGGCGGTGGTCACTGGCCTACTCCGGTTCCAGCCCACGGTGGGCGGCCCAGGCGGACGCGGCTTCCGCCACGGCCTTCAGCCAGTGCTCGTCCGGGTTACGCGCCGCCTGGTGCCCCATCATGCGGGCGGTGGCGACCGCGAAGGCATCCACGGCCCCGGGGTCGGCACTCGCCCAGCCCTCGCAGCCGGACGCCCAGCCTTCCGCGCTCTCCGGCGGGTGCCCGTCCGCGATCAGCTGGAGCACGAGCATGGCCGGGTCGATGAACGCCGCGCCACGGGTGGGCCAGGCCCAGTCCACGACCCAGGGGCGCTCGGGCCCGCGCAGGAGGTTTGCCGGGTTGATGTCCGCGTGCACCAGACAGTCCCCCTGGAACAGCGGCGCGGCACCCCTGTCGGCCCACCAGGCCCAGCGGGTTTCGTGCCAGTCCCGGGCGATGTGCGGGAGTTCCAGCGCCCCGATGCGGCGGACGAGGTCCACGACCACCGGCAGATCCGGTGAGCCGGGGGAGAAGTCCGTCTCCCGGCAGTCGACCAGCTCGAAGCCGAGGACGATCCACTCCGCGTCCTCGACCGCCCACAGCAGCGCCGGGGCCAGGGAGCGGACGAACGGGTTGATCGCCTGCTCCCGCAGCAGCTGATCCCGCCGCCTGCCCGGACGGTTCCGCATCGCTTTGATGAAGAACTGCCCGTTCTCGCCGGTGACGACCGCCAACAGGTCGGTGCTGAACCCACGGCCATCGGGCGGGCCCACCCGCACGATCCGGCCGGTGTGCGGCCGGATCAGCGCCAGGACTTCACGCTGCTTGCGGCGAGGGTCTGCGCCGACGGCCTTCAGCGGAGGGAGCCGAGGAACGCGGTGAAGGCGGCGGGCCGGAAGGTGAGATGGGGGACGCTGCTGGGGCGCTTGCTGTCCCGGACGTGCACGGAGGCGGGGGTGGCGGCGATCTCGACGCAGTTGCCGCCTTCGCCGTCGCTGTAACTGGACTTGCGCCAGTCGAGGGCGACTTCGACGCAATCTCCGCCTTCGCCGTCGCTGTAACTGGACTTGAACCAGTGCAGCTCGGTACTCATCCCTCGTCCGCCATTCGTTCGATGAAGCGCGCCGAATCAGCGCTGTCCAGAGCCTGTCCTCGGATCATCCCATAGCGCTGCGTCTGTGTGCTTACCTCATCGGGATCGGAAGTCAGCTGGCTCTGCGATTGTCCTTCCAGAAAGACGAAGTGCTCATGATCAGTGGTCTCCAACAGAACCATCGGACCACTCAACGCCGCTGTGACGGTCCGGTCGTAAGGCAACACATGCAGCGAGACGTTGCGCAGGTCCCCGGCTTCCAGCAATCGCTGCAACTGCCCACGGCGGACTGCGGGACCACCGACGGGTGCTCGTAGCGCGGCCTCGTAGATCACGAAGTTGAAGGCCACGGGCGGCGTGATGGTGAGCAGCGCCTGCCGCTCCATCCGTGCCTCGACACGTTCCGCGATGGTCGCATCGTCGAGCGGAGGGCACCACCCTCCGATCAGCGCGGAGGCGTACTCCCGGGTTTGCAGCAGTCCGGGAATCAGCAGACTCGCGTACGAGTTCAGCACGATGGCCCGTTCCTCATAAATCATGAAGTCCTGGGCGCGTGCGGGAAACCTGTCCCGCTTCAGGTGACCGAGTCCCGCCAGCAGGATGCCCTTCGCGCCGAACATCTCGTCCGCGATCTCCGCCATCCGTGCGGGCACCTTTCGGCGGCCCTGTTCCACGGACTTCACCATGTCGACCGAGTAGCTGGACGCCTCGGCGATCGTCTCGCGGCGCACCTGGGCGGCCTGGCGCCAGAGTTGGAACTGCTGGCCGAAGTAGCGGTAGGAGGTCGGAAGCTCGGAACTCTCGTCGGACATGCGCCCTGCCTTCCCTCACGCGGCGCGCATCAGCCGTCCCCTGGGCCCCGTGTCCGCCCGCCGTACCCGCCTGGTCACTGACTGCGAGTATCCGTGGGCTGATCGGCTCATATCTACTGATCGGCGGAACTTCCGCCCGTTCGAGGGGCGTTACGGCAGCGCGCTGAGCACCGGGTTGACGTTTCTGCCCTTCCGGCTGCCCTTCCGGCCCGTTCAGTCGGTGGCCGTCTCCGCCGCGCGGATCGCGTCGCGGTACGCGCGGGCCGTCGCGCGCAGGGCCGTTTCGGGGTCCACGCCCGCCGCTTCGGCCTCCGCCGCCAGGGCCAGCAGCCGGGCGCCGAAGTCGGCCGGGCCGGCCGAGACCGGGGGTTCGACGGGCAGGTCCGCCGTGCGGGCGCGGCCCGCCAGTTTCGCGGCCAGGGCCAGGGCCGGCTGGCCGAGCGGGACGCCCTCCGTGACCGAGGCGCGGCGTTTCTCC
>NZ_JBHWJL010000094.1:4988-12536 GCF_042731495.1 Streptomyces sp. NPDC059853 | reverse complement strand
CAATTAAGGGGTAAGGACAAAGTGGCAGCGGAGATCGTCAACTCTCGCAGCGAGCACAAATCGGATCAGGAGGGCGGTGCGGAGCCCCTCGATTCCTTCGATCCTGCGTTCGCCCTGCACCGGTCGTCGATGTCGAACGGCTCCTCGGCGTCCTCGGCCGCGATGCGGGCGTGGAAGACCACCTGGAGCAGGACGTCGCCCAGTTCCTCGCGCAGTTCGGTCCGGTCGCCGTCCTCGATGGCCTCGACCAGTTCGTACATCTCCTCCAGGCCGTGCTTGGCCAGGTCCCGGTGGGTGCGGGTGGAGGACCAGGGGCACTCGGCGCGGATACGGTCCATGACCTCCACGAGGTCGAGCAACCGGGCGCCGGGCAGGTCGTAGGCGCCGGGCAGCAGTTCCAGCGCGGGCATGGTGTGGCGGCCGGAGCCGGCCAGGGTGGCCAGTTCGGCGGTCAGCCGGCTCTCGCCGTCCGCGCCGGCCAGCACCACGGCCGTCCGGCCGCCCGCGCACTCCGCCATCAGACCGGTGGCGCCGGGCGCCGGGCCGGCCGCCGTCACCCCGGCTTCCTTGAGGTAGGGGAGCAGCGGGTGGCCGTCGCGCGCGTACACCCGGTCGGCGGCGCGCAGAAGCTCCCAGGCGGGCCAGGAGAGCAGTCCGGGCGCCACCCGGTGGCTGGTGGTGAGCAGGACGATACGGCCGGGGTCTGCGGCTGCGGCGGAGGTCACCCGTCGAGCGTAACCGGCTGCTGATCGCGGTCGGTGGTGCGCAGCCACGGCTCGTCCAGATCGACCAGGGAGACGAGCTGGGCGTCCCAGGTGCCGTAGCGGGGGTTGATCTCCACGCCGACCTCGTCGGCGGTCTCCGCGAGCAGCTGCCCGATTTTCTCGCCGCCCATCGGGTCCTCCAGGACGCCGAGCTGTTCGGCGATGCCCTGGATCTGGAGGTTGCTGCGCAGCACGTCGTCGATCTGCTCGGCGGTGAGCGGCAGCCCGCCCTGGCCGCTGATGGCGCTCTGGGCGAGGGCGTCGGGGCCGCCCGCGTTGGCCTCGGCGTCGGCGCGGGCCTCCTGGACCTGGCGGCGGGTGATGTCCACGCCCTGCGACTGGGCGGCGCGGTCCACGACCTGGAGGTAGACGAGGAAGTTGACGGTTTCCCTCGTGAGGGTGCTGCTGGCGGCGATGAGCTGGTCGGCGTCGGGCTGGTCGCGCTGGGCGGCGCGGACCGCGTCGACGTGGCCCTGGACCTGGGAGATGGAGATGCGCTCCCCGCCGACCACGGCCGCCGCTCCCGGATGGGCGCCGGTGGAGCAGCCGGTCAGCAGCGGTGCGGCCACCAGGACGGCGGCGGCGGTGACGGACAGGGCAGTGGTGCGGCGCTTCATTGCGGCTCCCCGCTGGTGGCGTGGTGTCCGGGTGTCGGGTGGGTCCGGTGCGGTTGGGTCAGTCGATCTTAAGCAGGCTGCACCCCCGTGACTACCCTGTGCAGCCCGGCTTTCCACCCGCGCCCGGTTCAGCCCTTGGCGAGCCGCCGGATCACCGGGGCGACGCGTTTGCGGCCGACCTGGTAGAGGCCGCCGGCGCCGCGCCGGATGAGGCGGCGTACGGCGGTGTCGGGCCGTGCGGAGCTGGGCGGCAGTGCCCGGCCGTCCAGGCCGAGGCCGCGCCGGGCCAGCAGCGTCTCCAGGTAGTCGGATGCGCTCTGCGGCGTGTAGTAGGGGCGGGTGGCCTTGAGGGTGCCGGGCGCGGCGGCGCGCAGCGCGGCGATGCGGGCGCGGGCGTCGGCGTACGGGTCGGGGTGGCCGACGCCGCGGCTGGCGGCCCAGTCGGGGTCGACGGCGGGGACGAGGCCCTTGTCGAGTTCGGCCCAGGAGGCGAGCAGCCCGGAGTGGATGAAGTAGTGGTTGCCGTGCGCCTCGCGGACCCCGTAGTCGGTGAGGATCGCGGTGGGGATGCCGCGGTGGATGGATTCCATGGCGGCGGTGGAGGAGACGGTGACCAGCAGGTCGGTGCGGTCCAGGACCTCGCCCATGTCGCCGTAGACGAGGGTGAGGTTGGCCGGCGGGTCGGGCAGCTCGTCGTACAGCGACTGGTACGAGTGGCGTTCGGTGTGGGTGACGGCCTCGCCGGGGCGGTTGCGGAGCTTGATGAGGACTTCGCGGTCCGGGTGCAGGCGGGCGTGCCGGGCCAGTTTCTCCAGCATGCCGAGCCGGGCGGCGCGGGTGCCGGGTACCGAGGGCTGGACGGCGAAGGTGACGGTGAAGGGGCGGGCGGCGCCGGGTGCGGTGCGGCCGAAGGCGCCGTGGACGGCGGGCGGGTCGTAGGGGGCGCCGCCGAGGAACGGCAGTCCGGCCTCCACGATGTCGGCCGGGTCGGCGCCGATGCTGCGGTAGACGGCGCGGAAGCGTTCGGCGTCGTGGGCGCAGTTGGCGAGTATCAGGTCGGAGCCGACGCGCAGCAGCAGCCCGTCGACGAGGTTCTCGTAGACGACGCCGACGTAGCCGGTGACGAGCAGCGGGCGGTGCGGGCGGCCCTCCCAGGCGATGCCGAGCGCGTGGATGAGGGAGAGCACGGTGCCGCCGGTGGTGCCGAGCACCACCAGGTCGGCGGCGTGCACGGCGGGGTCCTCCAGCAGCTGGACGCAGTCGACGACGGCCGTGGTGTCGGGGACGATGCCGACCTCGGCGATCTGCCGCTGGGTGGGCGTGGTGGCGACGGCCAGGAAGCGGGCGTCGATCGCGTGGTCGGGGGCGATGCGCCGGGCGACGGAGGCCGCCCATTTCCAGCGGCTGTCGGAGTCGGCGAGAACGACGACGCGGGGGGTTCCGCTTCCCATCCGTTTACGTTTCCCTTCGATGGGACGCGAGGTCCTCGGTCATGCTGGGCGTCACCCCGTTGTACACCGGTGGGGCGACGGCCAGTTGGCGCCCGGGTGAACCGGAGGTGTCCGGCGTACCGGCGGGCGCGGGGCCGGTGGCGCGGGTGGGGCGGGTGGTCTCCGTGGGAGCGTCGGCGGGCGCGGGGCGGGCGGGGCGCGGCGCGGTCTCGGGGCGGAAGAGCCAGCCGATGCGGGGCTGGACGAGGGGCCGGGACAGCCACCGTACCGGCGGGGTGGCGAGCAGCGAGGCGAGCGCGATCGCGAACAGCAGCAGGGCGGCCTGCTCGGGCCAGGGGCCGACCCAGTCGACGCCGTACCGCTCCAGCAGCGGGCGCAGCACGAGCGGGTGCAGCAGGTAGATGGTGAGGCCGCCGGCGCCGAGGTAGGTGATGACGGGCAGCCGGCGGCGCGGGACGAGCCGGATGAAGGCGAGCGCGATGACGGCGCCGGCGGCGAGGACGGCGGCGCGGGTGGTCCAGGCGAACGGGGCGTCGAAGAGGTGGCCCTGGCCGTAGGGGCCCTTCATGTAGAGCCAGCCCAGCTTGATGTCGTGGCGGGCGAACCAGGAGACGGTGAAGGTGACGGCGAGGACGCCGAGCGCGGCGTACCGGCTCCAGGGCGCGCGCATCGCGTCGCGGAACAGGCCCTGCCGCAGCCGCCAGCCGAGCAGGAAGAAGGGGAGGAAGGTGAGGGTGCGGGAGAAGGAGAAGGCGGTGCCGACGTCGGCGATGTAGCCGGCCAGCAGGGCGACGACGACGGAGGTGGCCAGCGGGTACCGGAGCTGGGCGAGGTAGGGCAGGCCGGCGCGCCAGAAGAGGAGGGAGAGCAGGAACCACAGGCCCCAGGCGGGTTCGACGGTGTAGTACGTCCATTCGCCGTCGTCGTAGTAGTGCCGCTGGAGGGTGTGCAGCAGGCCGATGGCGAGGTAGGGCAGCAGGATCGACTCGATGAGCCGGCGGCCCTCGCGCGGGGTGAGGGCGCCGGCGCTGGAGAAGTAGCCGGCGACCATGACGAAGACGGGGACGCGCATGGCCCAGCCGGCGATGTAGAGCCAGCGCAGTCCGTCGCGGTCGGCGATGGAGTCCATGGTGTGCCCGAAGACGACGAGGACGCCGGAGAAGTAGCGGATGTTGTCCCAGTGCGGGTCGCGGCTGGCGCGGCGGGCCTTGCTGGTGCGGGGCCACAGCCGGGGGAGGGGCAGGCGCATGGGGCGACCTCGGGAACGGTGGAGCGGGAACGGGCCGGTGGAGGCTAGCCGGGCCGCTGCGTCGTTGGATGCACGGCGGGCAACGCGCGGGTGAACGCGGTGTACCGGTCGGGGGTGGTCCGGGGGTGTCCCCCTAGGTGGCGGGCCGGGAGGGGTCGTTCCGGGGCAGGACGCCGGGGCGGGGGCGGCTTTCTAGTCTGATGGGCGTACATCGGACGGTCGGACCAGTGGGCCGCCGGACCCGGATCATGGGAAGGGACGGGGGCATGGCCGTGCTCAGGACATCGGTGCGCAATCTGTGGGCCCACAAGGGCCGGATGGCGCTGTCCGGGATGGCGGTGCTGCTGTCGGTGGCGTTCGTGTGCGGGACCCTGGTGTTCACGGCGACGATGACCACGACGTTCGACAAGCTGTTCGCCCGGACCGCCTCCGATGTGATGGTCGGACCGGCGGAGCGGTCGCGCGGCGGGAACTTCGACCTGCCGTCGGCCGTCGGCAAGCCCGACACCGTACCGGCCGCGCTGGCCGGCGAGGTGGCGGCCGTACCGGGGGTGGAGCGGGTCACCGGGTCCGTGTCCTCGCCGCTGGTGGTC
This sequence comes from Streptomyces sp. NPDC059853, assembly GCF_042731495.1. Lineage (NCBI taxonomy): Bacteria > Bacillati > Actinomycetota > Actinomycetes > Kitasatosporales > Streptomycetaceae > Streptomyces > Streptomyces sp. NPDC059853. Next base: position 7,862 of record NZ_JBHWJL010000094.1, on the reverse strand, counting down.
GTCGTGGACGCGGCGAACGAGAACATCGGGCCGACCACCGGCGCGCCCACCCTGGCGAGCGCCTGGTCCGCGGTGGAACCGCGCTCCATGGAGGTGCGGGAGGGCGCGCCGCCCAGCGGGCCGGGCGAGATCATGGTGGACGCCGACACGGCGGACCGGAAGAACCTGGCGGTGGGCGACCGGCTGCGGCTGCTGACGGCGTTCGGCGACTTCCCGGTACGGATCAGCGGCATCGCCGCGTACACGGTCACCAACCCCGGCGCGACCCGCCTCTACGTGGACGGGCCGGCCGCGCGGGACTTCCTGCTGGGCGGGGAGGACGCGTTCACCGAGCTGTACGTCGACGGCGACGGCTCGCTCACCGACGAGGAACTGCGCGACGCGGTCGCGGCGGCGATCGGCGGCGGGGAGTACCAGCTGCGGACCGCCCAGGAGTACGCCGACGACAGCCGGGACGCCATCGGCGAGGTGATGTCGGTGGTCCGGTACGTGCTGCTGGGGTTCGCCGGGATCGCGCTGCTGGTCGGGGTGTTCCTCATCGTCAACACCTTCTCGATGCTGGTCGCGCAGCGCACCCGGGAGATCGGCCTGCTGCGCGCGATCGGCTCCGGGCGCGGCCAGATCAACCGCTCGGTGCTGATCGAGGCGCTGCTGCTGGGGCTGATCGGCTCGGTGCTCGGCTTCGCGGCGGGCATCGGGCTGGCGGTCGGGCTGATGGTGGCGCTGCGCGCCTTCGGCATGAACCTGAGCACGGACGATCTGACCATCGGCTGGTCGGTGCCGGTGACCGGCGTGCTGCTGGGCACCGCCGTGACGCTGCTCGCCGCGTACGTCCCGGCGCGGCGGGCCGGGCGGATCACGCCGATGGCCGCGCTGCGGGACGCCGGGACCCCGGGGGACGTGCGGGCCGGACGGGTGCGGGCGGCGCTGGGCGCCGGGTGCGCGGTGGCCGGGCTCGGGCTGCTGGCCGTCACCGCGGCGGTGGACGCGGCCGCGGACGGCGCGCTGTTCCTGGCGGCGGGCATCGTGCTGAGCCTGCTGGGCCTGATCCTGGCGGCCCCGGCACTGGTGGGTCTCGTGGTGCGGGTACTGGGCGTGCTGCTGCTGCGGGTCTTCGGGCCGGTGGGGCGGCTGGCCGAGCGGAACGCGCTGCGCAACCCGCGCCGTACCGGGGCCACCGCCGCCGCGCTGATGATCGGCCTGGCGCTGGTGTCGGGTCTCTCGGTGGTGGGGTCCTCGATGGTGGCCTCGGCGACGGACGAGATCGACGCGTCGGTGGGTGCCGACTTCCTGCTCAGCCCGAGCAACTTCGGCCCGGTGCTGCCGGATGTGAGCGCGGCGGTGGAGGAGGTACGGGCGGACGGCGGCGCGGTGGCGTCGGTGACCGAGTACCGGGTGCTGTCCGCCACGGCCACCACCCCGGACGGCACGGAGGTGGAGCGGCAGCTGGCCGCCGCGCAGCCCTCGATGCTGGACGATCTGCGGCTGGACACGGCGGACGGCGATCTCGCGCAGGTGTACGAGGGCCCCGGTGGCGGGCTGGCCCTCGACGAGGACGAGGCGGCGGCGCTCGGGCTCGGCGTCGGCGACGAGGTGCGGGTCGACTTCGCCGGGGGCGCGGGCCCGGCCGTGCTGACGGTGCGGGCCATCACCGAGAAGTCCGCGCTGGAGGGCGGGGTGTGGACCGTCTCGCTGGACACCGCGCGCGCCCAGGTCGGCCCCGAGGCGCTGCCGTTGCCCAGCATGCTGTTCATCACGGCCCAGGAGGGACGGGCCGGGGAGGCGCGGGCCGCCCTGGAAGCGGCGCTGGAGGCGTACCCGCAGATGGAACTGCGCGACCAGTACGAGCTGAAGGAGCAGATCCGCGAGCAGATCGGCCAGCTGCTGAACATGGTCTACGGGCTGCTGGCGCTGGCGATCGTGGTGGCGGTGCTGGGCGTGGTGAACACCCTGGCGCTGGCCGTGGTGGAGCGCACCCGCGAGATCGGCCTGCTGCGCGCCATCGGGCTCTCCCGGCGGCAGCTGCGGCGGATGATCCGGCTGGAGTCGGTGGTGATCGCGCTGTTCGGGGCGCTGCTGGGGGTCGGGCTCGGGCTGGCGTGGGGGGCGGCGAGCCACCGGCTGATGGCGCTGGAGGGGATGCGGGTGCTGGAGATCCCGTGGCCGGTGATCACGGCGGTGTTCGCGGGCGCGGCGCTGGTCGGGCTGGTGGCGGCGCTGGCCCCGGCGTTCCGGGCGGGGCGGATGAACATCCTGACGGCGATCGGGACGGAATGAGGCGGGCGGGGCGGGGCCGGGCGGCCCGGGGCGGCAGGCGGTCCGGGATGGGCGTAAAGCGTAAGGTGTACGCTTTCCGGCCGTGCCCCGTCCTCGCTCCCTGACCCCGCAGCACCTCGCCACCGCCGCCCTCGCCGTCATCGACCGCGACGGCCTCGCCGGTCTCTCCATGCGGGCGGTGGCCACCGAACTGGGCATCGCCACCATGTCGCTCTACCGCTACGTACCGGACCGCGAGGCCCTGGAACGGCAGATCGTGGACCTGGTCCTGGCCGGTGTCGGCACCGCGCCGCCCCCCGGCGAACCGTGGCAGCGGCAACTGGCCGGGCTGCTGGAACGGGTACGGACGGCGGTCGCCGCCCACCCCGGCGCCGTACCGCTCACCGTCACCCACCGGCACACCTCCGAGGCGCTCCGGCAGTGGTCCGAGACGGTGCTGGGCGTGCTCGCGGCGGCCGGATTCACCCCCCGCCGCCGCGCCCTGGCGCTGCGCGCCCTGCTCGCCTACCTGACCGGCGCCCTCCAGGACGAACATCTCGCCCCACCGGCCGGCGACGCCACCGCGCCCCGGGCCGGTGTCCCGGCCGACACGTACCC
>NZ_JBHWJL010000094.1:0-4978 GCF_042731495.1 Streptomyces sp. NPDC059853 | reverse complement strand
CCGACACGTACCCGCTGCTGGCCGGTGCCACGAGCGAGACCGCCGGGGTCCCGGCGGCCGAGGAGTTCCGGGCCGGCCTCGACCTCCTCCTCTCGGGCCTGAGCGCCGCGCCCCGTTGACGTGTCCCGCGTAGCAGAATCGATTCTGACGGGGGTGGGTGGATTTCATGATGGACGGAGAGGCGACATGGCCGATGAGCCCCGCAGGAGGAACGACATGACTGTTGCCCCCGAGCGAACGGAATTGCCCGTGGCGGTGCGGGCCAAGACCCTCATGGATCTGGCTGAGCTGACCAACACGGTGCTGCCCGGCCATCGCTCGGAAATCCTGGAAGGGCAGCTCATCGTGACTCCAGCCGCCAGCGGTGTGCACGCACGTTCGCTTTCCCGTCTCATGCAGGCGCTTGACCCGTTGATGGGTGGAGAGACCGATGTGGTCCAAGCAGTAGGCCTGTGGCTCACCACCGGCAGGGAAGATCATGCGATCCCGGATCTGGCTGTGGTGGACGAGGACTTCGAAGACCATGAACTCGCCTACAACTGCTATCCGCCTTCCGTGTTCCGCATGGTCGTGGAGATCACTTCCTCCAATTGGCGCGATGACCTGGAGCGCAAGCCCACCGCCTACGCCGCTGCGGGCGTACCGGTCTACGTGATCGTGGACCGCAGGCATGAGAACGTCATCGTCCTCACGGACCCCGTGGATGATGAATACCGCACACGGTCCGAGCACAGGGCCGGAGAATCTTTCGTCTTCCCCGAGTCCATCGGAGCCAAGATCGAAATCGAGGTTGATCTCCTGCTCAACCCTGCCCGTGCAGCAACCAACGGACGCGGATTCCGTCATCTGGGGTGACGTACGCCGCCACCGTCACCTCGGGCAGCGAGCGGGTCAGTGTCGGGGCGTTGTCGGGTGGGGACCACCCCAATGTGTGGTCCGCCGAGCTGCCCGGCGTGGCGGGCGGGTGGCCTAGGGCCTCCGCCCTCACGCCGTGCTCCTCGCGCAGCCAGTCCTCGAAGGCCGCGCCGCCCACCGTGAACACCGCCGCGTAGGCGCCCACGCGGCGCGCGCAGCGGGTGTCCGCCGCCTCGCCGGGCGGCTCGAAACCGGCCGCCGCGTACGCCTCCTCGCAGGAACTCTCCCGCCAGCCGCCCGCCGCGTGGTTCACGGTGCGGTCCAGGTACCACTGTCCGGCGAAGGCGCTCAGGGTGATGGCCAGCGCCACCGCCACCAGGGAGCGGAAGGCGGGTGGCCGGCCCGGTCTGCGGCGGCGGGAGCGCGCGTACGTGCCCGGCTGCCTGTGCACACGACCACCCCGAAGCTCCGAACCGCCAACGACCCACCAGGTTCGTTCCCCGTCCCCGGCGCCCTCTACCGCCGCTCACCCCCCGTATCCATCCGCTTGCACGATGCACCCATTTGGGTGGAGGTGTGGGGGCGTAGGCTGGGGGAAACCCGGTGCGGCGCCCGTACCGGGCTGTTGTGCGTGCCCCCGTGGCCCCACGCCCCCGTGACCGTCACCGGATGGATGCCCCCATGAGCCTGCACGGCCTGCTCGATGCCGTCACCGAAGACCCCGCCCTCGCCGAGGCGGTCGCCGCCGCGCGCGGCGGCGACCGGCGGCAGGTCGATCTCGTCGGGCCGCCCGCCGCCCGGGCGCTGTCCGTCGCCGCCCTGGCGCGGGGCGCCGGGCGCACCGTGCTGGCGGTGACGGCCACCGGCCGCGAGGCGGAGGACCTGGCCGCCGCGCTGCGCTCGCTGCTGCCGCCGGACGGTGTGGTCGAGTACCCGTCGTGGGAGACGCTGCCGCACGAGCGGCTGTCGCCGCGCGCCGACACCGTCGGCCGCCGGCTGGCGGTGCTGCGGCGGCTGGCCCACCCCCGTACCGACGACCCCGGCGCGGGCCCGGTCTCGGTGGTGGTCGCGCCGATCCGCTCGGTGCTCCAGCCGCAGGTCGCCGGGCTCGGCGACCTGGAGCCGGTGAGCCTGCGCGGCGGGCAGACCGTGGAGCTGGGGCAGCTCACCGAGGCGCTGGCCGCCGCCGCGTACCAGCGGGTGGAGCTGGTGGAGAAGCGCGGCGAGTTCGCGGTGCGCGGCGGCATCGTGGACGTGTTCCCGCCCACCGAGGAGCACCCGCTGCGGGTGGAGCTGTGGGGCGACGAGGTCGAGGAGATCCGGTACTTCAAGGTCGCCGACCAGCGGTCGCTGGAGATCGCCGAGCACGGCCTGTGGGCGCCGCCCTGCCGTGAGCTGCTGCTGACCGCGGCGGTGCGCGAGCGGGCCGCCGCGCTGGCCGAGGAGCACCCGGAGCTGGGCGAGCTGCTGGGCAGGATCGCCGAGGGCATCGCGGTGGAGGGCATGGAGTCGCTCGCCCCGGTGCTGGTGGACGACATGGAGCTGCTGCTGGACGTGCTGCCCGCCGGGTCGATGACCGTGGTGTGCGATCCGGAACGGGTCCGCTCCCGGGCCGCCGACCTGGTGGCCACCAGCCAGGAGTTCCTGATGGCCTCCTGGGCGGCGAGCGCGGGCGGCGGCGAGGCGCCCATCGACGTCGGCGCGGCCTCGCTGCGCGGGATCGCGGAGGTGCGCGAGCACGCGGCGGAGCTGGGCATCCCGTGGTGGACGGTCAGCCCGTTCAGCGCGGACGCCTCCGCCGAGGCGGAGGAGGACACCGTACGGCTGGGGCTGCGGGCCGCCGAGTCCTACCGGGGCGACACGGCGCGGGCGCTGGCCGACACCAAGGGCTGGCTGGCCGACGGCTGGCGGGTGGTCTACCTCACCGAGGGCCAGGGCCCGGCCTCCCGTACCGCCGAGGTGCTGACCGGCGAGGGCATCGCGGCCCGGCTGGCGCAGCGGGGCCTGGAGCCCGGCGCGATCACCCCGGCCGTCGTCCATGTGGCGTGCGGGGCGCTGGAACACGGCTTCACCGATCCGGCGCTGCGGCTCGCGGTCCTCACCGAGACCGATCTGACCGGGCAGAAGGCGGCGGGCCGGGACAGCGCCCGGATGCCGGCCAGGCGGCGCAAGACGCTCGATCCGCTGACCCTGGAGGCGGGCGACTACATCGTGCACGAGCAGCACGGGGTGGGCCGCTACATCGAGATGGTGCAGCGCACCGTCCAGGGCGCCACCCGCGAGTACCTGCTGGTGGAGTACGCCCCGGCCAAGCGCGGCCAGCCCGGCGACCGGCTGTTCGTGCCGACCGACCAGCTGGAGCAGGTCACCAAGTACGTGGGCGGCGAGGCGCCGACCCTGCACCGGCTGGGCGGCGCGGACTGGACCAAGACCAAGGCGCGGGCGAAGAAGGCGGTCAAGGAGATCGCCGCCGATCTGATCAAGCTGTACTCGGCGCGGATGGCGGCCCCCGGGCACGCGTTCGGCCCGGACACCCCGTGGCAGCGGGAGCTGGAGGACGCCTTCCCGTACGCCGAGACCCCCGATCAGCTGACGACGATCGGCGAGGTCAAGGACGACATGGAGAAGTCCGTCCCGATGGACCGGCTGATCTGCGGCGACGTCGGCTACGGCAAGACCGAGATCGCGGTGCGCGCGGCGTTCAAGGCGGTGCAGGAGGGCAAGCAGGTGGCGGTGCTGGTGCCGACCACGCTGCTGGTGCAGCAGCACTTCGGCACCTTCTCGGAGCGGTACGCGCAGTTCCCGGTGGCGGTGCGGGCGCTGTCCCGCTTCCAGTCGGAGACCGACTCCAAGGCGGTGCTGGAAGGGCTGCGGGACGGCTCGGTGGACGTGGTGATCGGCACCCACCGGCTGTTCTCCTCCGAGGTGAAGTTCAAGGACCTCGGCCTGGTCATCGTGGACGAGGAGCAGCGGTTCGGCGTCGAGCACAAGGAGCAGCTGAAGAAGCTGCGGGCGAACGTGGACGTGCTGACGATGTCGGCGACGCCGATCCCGCGCACCCTGGAGATGGCGGTGACCGGCATCCGGGAGATGTCGACGATCACCACGCCGCCGGAGGAGCGGCACCCGGTGCTGACGTTCGTCGGCCCGTACGAGGAGAAGCAGATCGGGGCGGCGCTGCGGCGCGAGCTGCTGCGCGAGGGCCAGGTCTTCTACATCCACAACCGGGTGGACTCCATCGACCGGGCGGCGGCGCGGCTGCGGGCGATCGTGCCGGAGGCGCGGATCGCGACGGCGCACGGGCAGATGAGCGAGTCGGCGCTGGAACAGGTGGTGGTGGACTTCTGGGAGAAGAAGTTCGACGTGCTGGTGTCCACGACGATCGTGGAGTCCGGTATCGACATCTCCAACGCCAACACCCTGATCGTGGAGCGCGGCGACACCTTCGGTCTGTCGCAGCTGCACCAGCTGCGCGGCCGGGTGGGCCGGGGCCGCGAGCGCGGCTACGCCTACTTCCTGTACCCGCCGGAGCGTCCGCTGACGGAGACCGCGCACGAGCGGCTGGCCACCATCGCGCAGCACACCGAGATGGGCGCGGGCATGTACGTGGCGATGAAGGACCTGGAGATCCGGGGCGCGGGCAATCTGCTGGGCGGGGAGCAGTCCGGGCACATCGCGGGCGTCGGCTTCGACCTGTACGTGCGGATGGTCGGCGAGGCGGTGGCGGACTACCGGGCGACGCTGGAGGCCGGCGGCGGCGAGCCGGAGGAGTCGCTGCTGGAGGTGAAGATCGAACTGCCGGTGGACGCCCATGTGCCGCACGACTACGCGCCGGGGGAGCGGCTGCGGCTCCAGGCGTACCGGTCGATCGCGGCGGCGAGTACCGAGGAGGACATCGCGGCGGTGCGCGAGGAGCTGACCGACCGCTACGGCCCGCTGCCGGAGCCGGTGGAGAACCTGCTGCTGGTGGCGGGGCTGCGGATGCTGGCCCGCTCCTGCGGGGTGGGCGACATCACGCTCCAGGGGAACAAGATCCGCTTCTCGCCGGTGGAGCTGCGGGAGTCGCAGGAGCTGCGGCTGAACCGGGTGTACCCGGGTTCGGTGGTGAAGCGGGCGACCGGGC
>NZ_JBHWJL010000093.1:0-17501 GCF_042731495.1 Streptomyces sp. NPDC059853 | reverse complement strand
CCCGGGGTCAAAAGGGTCCCCGGGGGCGCCGCCGTCGTGCCCAGCGCCTGGAGCCGTCCAGCGCGCCGACCACCGACCGGTGGGTACCGGCCTTGTTCAGCGCCGAGCGCGTGACCGGCCGCAGGAAGTCGCCGTGCTGCGGGGTGCCGTCCCGGCCGCGCGGATAGGCCGTCGGCAGGGCCAGCGAGCGGAAGTCGGCGGCCGTGGCGACCGTCGTCCCGTCCGCGTTGGCCGCGCGTTCCCCGTCGAAGAGCACGTTCGTGCGGTCCACGTCCCCGGAGATGAAGTCGGCCGGCGGCTCGGCGCCGCCCCGGCCCTCCGGCGTCCGGAAGGACAGGTTGTTGCGGTAGACGCCCTGCTCCTCGGGGGAGAAGTACGGGTTGAAGCGGATCAGGTAGTTGAACCGCTTGTTGTCGTAGGCGGTGTTGTTGGTCAGGGTGAGGCGGCCCGGGTTGAAGTTGTCCGAGAAGCCGTCCATGTTGTTGTCGTAGGCGATGTTGCCGCGCACCACGTGGTCCACCGGCAGGCCCTCGCCGCCGAGCTTAAAGCCGTTGCCGGTGTTGCCGTCCTCGTTGTACCCGTCGGAGAGCCGTCCGTTGGCGTAGGAGACGTTGTTCTCCAGGGTGATGGGCCGGTTGGCGCCCTCGTTGGTGCGGTTGTACAGGTCCCAGCCGTCGTCGATGTTGTGGTGGGCGATGTTGCCGCGGAAGACGTTGCCCTCGCCGACACCGAGCTTGGCCGCGAAGCCGTCGGCGTTGATGTCGCTCGCGTCGCGGTTGTCGTGCGACTCGCAGCCAGTGATCAGGTTGTGCGAGGGCCAGTACGCCGGGTCGTCCCCGCTGCCGGTGATCTGGAAGCCGGTGTCCCCGTTGTAGTTGAACGTCATGGCGCTGATGGTGTTGTGGCTGCCGCTCATCCGCAGCGCGTTGCTCGCCGCCCGGGTGATGGTGAAGCCCTCGACCCGCCAGTGGTCGGCGTCCAGCCGCAGCACCACGGGGAGCGCGCCGCGCCCGTCGATGACGACGTCCTGGCCGCGGTAGGGCTTGAGCGTCTTGGGCTTGTGGGGCAGGCCGCTGTAGCCGGCGGTCAGGTTGAGCGTCCCGGCCGGCTCGTACGTCCCGCCGTGCAGCAGCACCTGGCCGCCGGGGGCCACGTTGCGCAGCGCGGTCTCCAGGTCCACCGGGCGGGCGGCGGTGCCGGGCGCGGTGGCGGTGCCGGTGGGCGCGGCGTGGATGACGGCGCCGTCGCCGCGCTCGCCGTACGCGGTGCGGGTGACGGTCAGCGTCCGGGTCACCTCCTCCCCGGTGGCCGGCCGGAGGGTGAAGGTGAAGCCGGTGCTGTCGGCGCGCAGCCGGACCGGGTGCGAGAAGTAGTCACCGGCGGCCAGCCGCTTCTGGGCGACCTTCTTGCCGGTGCCGTCGGTGACGGTGAGCGTCCCGGCGGTGTTGGTCCTGGCCCGCAGGGTGTACTGGGCGCTGCTGCTCCGGTCGGCGGAGTGCAGGGTGAGGGCGGGCTGGACGGGCGCGGGTTCCACCGGGGTCCGCGGCTGGGTGTCGGCCTCGCTCAGCTCCAGCCGGGCGTTGTCGAAGGACACCTTGGCGTTGCGGGCGGCGTAGAAGCCGACGTACATGTGGTCCGGGTCGATCTCCTGGACCCAGTCGGCGCCGTCCACCCGCTGTTCGAAGGTGGCGGGTTCTCCGGCGTGGGTGAAGGTCGCCGACATGACGAACTCGGTGTCGGTGCGCTCCAGCCGCAGGGTGACCGGGGTGCCGATCGGCAGGGTGTAGCGGGAGTCGGTGGTGAAGGGGGTGGCCTTCAGGGCGCTGCCGGGGTTGCCCCACGGTTCGGTGACGCCGGTACGGACCAGGGAGCTGATGCCCTGGCGCATCATGCCGGCGCCGAAGATGTTGGAGGCGGCGGGGACTTCCTCGAAGCCGTCGACCATCGGGTCCTGGCGGGGCGCGCCGTTGACGTCGCGGACCATGATGCCCGCGCTGTCCTGCGAGTTGGGTGCCGCGCCGGTCTCGGGCCCGAACTGCTCGACGGTCATGTCGGCGGTGAGCACGAAGTTGCTGGTCCCGGCGTCCAGGGCGGTCTGGTAGAAGGTCAGCCCGTCGTGGCCGGGGGCGAGTTTGCCGCCGCGGCTCTCCATGACGATGGTCCCGTCGATGGTGCCGGGGTGTTCGGGGGCCGCGTAGTTGGTGCCGATCTTCTCCGGCAGCACGTTGGTGGCGAAGTTGAGGTCGGTGGACTGGCCGAAGGTGATGGCCTCCCACGTCGGTGCGTTGCTCGCCGACGGTGCGGGTGCGGCGGTCGCCGTGCCCGCCCCGGCGGCCAGCAACGCGACCGCGAGACCTCCGGCCCCGGCTCTCATCCACGCGGAGACGACTCTCATGACCACCACTCCCTTGTCGTTTGGCCGGGCACAGTCAAAGGGAGGCCGTGGCACGGGGTCAACAGGTAGGAAGCGCTTTCTTTCCCTCGGGACTCTTCAGGACGGAAAGTGACCGGAAGCCCGCCTACCGTCGGCGGCATGAGCACGATCACCCCCTTCCGCATCGCCGTCCCGCAGGCCGATCTGGACGATCTGGCCGCCCGCCTCGACCGCACCCGCTGGCCCGCCGAACTCCCCGGCGTCGGCTGGGACCGGGGCGTCCCGCTCGCCCATCTGCGGGAGCTGACCGAGCACTGGCGCACCGGCTTCGACTGGCGCGCCCGCGAGGCCGGACTCAACCGCCACCCGCAGTTCCGCACCACCGTCGACGGCCAGCCGCTGCACTTCGCGCACCTGCCCGCCGCCGACCCGGACGCCACCCCCCTGCTCCTGCTGCACGGCTGGCCGGGCAGCTGGACGGACTTCCTGGACGTCATCGAACCGCTGTCCGGCTTCCACCTGGTGATCCCCTCGCTCCCCGGCTTCGGCTTCTCCACCCCGCTGGCCGGCCCCGGCATGAACGCGGCGCGGATGGCGGACGTCCTGCTGGAGCTGATGACCCGGCTGGGCTACCGGCGCTTCGGCGTCCACGGGTACGACACCGGTTCCTGGGTCGCCCCGGCCCTCGGCCGGCGGGCACCGGAGCGGGTGACGGGCATCCACCTGAACGCGCTGCTGGCCTTCCCGGCGGGCGAGGACGGCGAGTTCGACGGGCTCGGCGAGCGGGAGCGGGAACGCTGGGAGCGGATGCAGAACTTCAACGACGGCTACCTCCAGTGCAACTCCAAGCGCCCGCAGACCGTCGCGTACGCGCTGCACGACTCCCCGGTGGGCCAGCTCGCCTGGATCGCCGAGAAGTACGCCGAACTCTCCGACCTCCCCATCGACCGGGACCGGATGCTGACGAACGTGGCCCTGTACTGGTTCACCGGCACCGCGGGCTCGGCCGCGCAGATCTACTACGAGGAGATCTCGGCCGCCGACTGGTCCGGCACCCCGGCCCGGGGCACCGTACCGACCGGTGTCCTGGTCTCGGCGCACGACGTGACCATCCGCCGCTGGGCCGAGCGCGACCACCACATCGTCCACTGGCGCGAACTCGACCGGGGCGGCCACTTCCTCTCCCAGGAAGCCCCCGGCGTGCTGGCGGGCGACATCCGCGCCTTCTTCGCCGCGCGCGCCTGACCGCGCCTCACCCGGATGCCGCACCACGGCGGCGGTCCCCGCCTGTCCGGCGCGACCATGGCCAGTGTCAGCTCCCGCGGATCCAGGGGTGTGAGCACATGGCAGCAGCGGACGGCCGGGATGTCTCCCTCACCGTCGTGATGCCCACCTACAACGAGGCCGAGGCACTGCCGGGCATCGCCGCGGAACTGCTCGGCCTGCCGCTGCCCGGCCTGCGGCTGCTGATCGTCGACGACGCCAGCCCGGACGGCACCGGCCGCCTCGCCGACGCCCTCGCCCGCGACCACCCCGGCCGGATCCAGGTGCTGCACCGGGCCGGCAAGGAGGGTCTCGGGCGGGCGTACGCCGCCGGGATGGCCACCGCCGTCGCCCACGGGGCACGGTACGTGCTCCAGATGGACGCCGACGGCAGCCACCCGCCCCGGCACATCCCGCAACTGCTCGGCAGCGCCCGTGCCACCGGCGCCGACCTGGTGATCGGCAGCCGCTACGTCCCCGGCGGACAGCTCACCAGCGCCTGGCCCGCCCACCGCCGGCTGCTCTCCCGCTGGGCCAACCGCTACGCCGGGGCCGTGCTCCGCACCGGCCTGCGCGACCTCACCGCCGGCTTCGTGCTGTGGCGCGCCGCCGCCCTGGCCTCGCTCCGCCTCGAACACACCCGCAGCGCCGGCTACAGCTTCCAGATCGAGCTGAAGCACGCGGCGGTGCGGGCCGGCTACTCGGCCGTCGAGGTCCCCATCCGCTTCGAGGAGCGGCGGCACGGCGCCTCCAAGATGTCCGCCGCCGTCCAGTTGGAGGCCGCCCTGCTGCCCTGGCGGCTGCTGCTGCGGCGCACCGGCCCGTGACGACCCAGCGCACCGCCGCCCCCGCACCCGCGCGCCCGGGCCGCACCCGGTGCCGTACCGCCCTGCGCGCCGCCGCCCCTGCGCTGCTCGCCTACACCGCCGTGCGCGCCACCGGGCTGCTGATCCTGACCCTGTGGACGGCCGCCGGGGAGGACAGCGCCCACACCCTGCTCGCCGAACGCTGGGACTCCGTCTGGTACGCGCGGATCGCCGAGAACGGCTACGGACACACCGAGTACCTCGACGGCCGCACCGAACACGACCTGGCGTTCTTCCCGCTCTACCCCGCCCTGGAACGGGCCCTCGCCACCGTCCTCCCGCTCTCCGTCCACGACGCGGGCCTGGCCGTGAGCTGGACGGCGGGCCTGGCCGCCGCCTGGGGCCTGTACGCCGTCGCGTTCCTGGTGACCGGGCGGCGCGCGGCGGGCGTCGTCCTGGCCGCCCTGTGGGCCGCCCTGCCGCCCGCGTTCGTGCAGTCGATGGCGTACACCGAGACCCTGTTCACCGCGCTGGCGGCCTGGGCGCTGTACGCCGTCCTCACCGGCCGCTGGTACACGGCGGCCGCCCTCGCCGCCGCCGCCGGGCTCACCCGCCCCTCCGGGCTCGCGGTGGCGGCCGCCGTCCTGGCGGGCGGCGCCCTGGAACTGTGGCGACGGCGCCGCGCCGACCCCCGCGTCCTCACCGCGATGGCCCTGGCCCCGCTCGGCTGGCTGGGCTACGTGAGTTACGTCGGCGTCCGGCTCTCCAGCCCCACCGGCTACTTCGACGTCCAGAAGGACTGGGGCAACGGCTTCGACGGCGGCATCGGCTTCACCCGCTTCGTGCTGACCCGGCTGCGCACCGACCCGGGCCACGGACTGCTGATCCTCGCGGTCCTGGCCTGCGGAACCGCCCTGCTGATCCAGTGCGTCCGGCAGCGCCTGCCCCTGCCCCTCCTGGTCTACACGCTGCTGATCGCCGCGAGCGCCCTGGTCAGCGAGGGCTACTTCGCCTCCCGCCCCCGCCTGCTGATGCCGGCCTTCCCGCTGCTCCTGCCGCTGGCCGGCCTGCTGCTCCGCCTCCCCCGCCGCGCCACCGCCGCCACCCTGACGGCCGCGGCCCTCGGCTCGGGCGCGTACGGAACCTGGTTCCTGCTCACCCAGTCCCCGCCCTGACCGGCGGGCGGAAACAACCCTTCCGCTCCGGGCGGGGATCACCCCGATACGGGCCATTTTTCTCTTGCCTGAACAGGCAATGAATTGAATCCCCAGGCCATGGGAATACCAAGGATTCCACCGATCCAGACCACTTAGAAAAGGCCCCGCACAGAATCCATCCCCCTTTCCAAAAAAGATGGCTGACTCACCGCCGCCGGGGCCGCGAACATGGCCAATGCGTCGACCGCCGACGACCGTCCCACCATCGGCATCGTCAGCGAGAACAGCGCGGACGACGGCCTGGCACTCTTCACCGGAATCCACTTCGCCCAGGGCCAGGTCGGTGAATACCTCACCGACACCCTCGCCTTCAGCGACCCCGACGGTGAACTCGCCGACAAAAGCACCCCCGAGACGCTGGAAACCGTCGCCGAGATCACCGACGCGCCATCGCCGCCGGAAATCCCGGACTCTTCGCGGCCTTCTCCCAGGACCTCCGCAGCGGCGACCTGTTGCCGGACACCCACACCCCCGACAGCCTCGTCTCCCCGGACGTCATATGCTGACCCGCGTCCCCGTGCCCTGGACCAACGCCTACGGCATCGCCCGCACCCTGATCGCCCTCGCACCGCAGGCACCCTGCTGTTCAGCAGCACGGCCACCCTTTTCCGCCCGGTCGCCACCCTGGGCGAATACCCTCGCTGCGAGGGCCTCGGCTCGGCCGGTGCCTTCTGTCTCGTCCCGCGCGGGCCTTTCCTTCGGCGCCCCGCACTGGATGCGCCCGGTCACCGAACCCCTGGTGTCCCACCCCTGGGGAACGGCACTGCTCACCTGGGCCCCCTCCTCATCGAAATCTCCCTCGCGGCAACCCTCCTCATCCCCCAGCGCTACCGCTGGCACCTCCTGATCGCCGGCCTGTCCTTCCATCTCTGCATCGCCACGATGATGGGCCTGTGGAGCTTCGCCCTGACCATGTGGGGCGGCCTCTTCCTCCTCTGCCTCCCCCTGGGCGGCTCCCTCCACCGCCCTCCGAGAGAAACCCCGGCCCCCGAGACGACAGAAGAATTCCCGACACCTCCACTCACCTCCCCCGCCACCCGCCCCTGAACCGAGACCGCCTTCGCGGCTCGAATGTGCCGGCACGGGAGTCGCTGATTCAGAGGTCTGCTACGAGCAGCCGGTAACCGGCGTCGAGCGCGTCACGGTCGAGCAGGCGGCGCTGGCGCACCTGCCGAAGGCCAGGTCGTCGGGAGGCCGGCCCGCACTGCCGGGTCAAGGTAGGCCTCGGGCCGACGGCAGAAGGCGGCGAGGAATCCGTCGGTGCAGTCGTGCCGGACGGGAGCACTGTCAGGTGAGGCTTTCCAGGCCGAGCTTGGCCAGTCGTGATCGGATAGCACTGGGCTTCCGGCCGAAGTGCCTCCCGAGGGTGCCGAAGTCACGCTCCCCTTTCTGATACAGCGCAAGGAGACGAGCGTCGTCATCCGATGACCAGGGGTGACCCATCCGCGGATAGCGGGCACGCAGTTCTTCCAGCGGTTCGCGCCTGCTCCCGGACTCGCCTTGAGGAGACACTGACTCGATGATGTCCAGCGGGTACTCTCCGACGTGCGTACCTCCGAGCCAGAGGTTCAGACGCCCGTCATCGAACGTGATCCGGTCGGCTTGGACCGTGACTGCTCGTCGGAGGACATCGCTGTCCTCTGGGTCCTGGTGATAGTCGGTGAACGTCAGACGGAACGCTGCACGCACGGTTGATACCCCCATGGCGACATCCTGGCGCAATCGCGGTGTGCACGGAAGATCGCTTTTCGCCCTTGCCTGCCGGCACGTGGCGCGAGCCCGGGGCGCGCGGCTCCGATGAGGTCACTGTGCAAGGCGGCTCCGGGATCAGTGTGGGGAGTCCGGAAGCCAGGGTGGCTGTCCTCGCCTACCAACTCCCCGCCCACTGACGCCCGGTGGTACACGGGAGTTCCCGGCCGGGGCGTGGCTCTTCCCGCCGGATCCCTTGCCGCGGGGAACGCGAAAGCCCCCGTCGATCGAATCGACGCGGGCTTTCGCCTGTCCGTTCCACCTGGTCTTGGGAACGGCCCTTGTTGTGGACCTGAGGGGATTTGAACCCCTGACCCCCTCGTTGCGAACGAGATGCGCTACCAGGCTGCGCTACAGGCCCTTGCAACGAGGAAAACGATAGCACCCGATCCGGGGCGGACCGAAATCCGGTGTCACTCGCCGGCCGCCCGGCGGTGGTCCTCCTCCTCGAACTGGTCGAAGAGCGGCGTGCGCTGCGGCCCCGGCTGGCCCGGGGCGGCCTGCGGGGGCTGCTGGGCGGGCGGCGGGGGCTGCTGGGCCGGGGTGGAGCGGGCCGCGCTCCAGGTGCCCGGGGCGTCCAGGTCCACGCCGCGTGTGGTGCGGGGGGCCACCGGGGCGCTCACGTACGTGGGCAGCGGTACCGGGGCGGGTTCCCAGCCGGCCGGCTCGTCCTCGGCGGCCGGGCCGCGGCGGCGCTGCTGGTCGACCCACTCGGCGTGGTCGGTCTGCTCGACCACGGCCCGCGAGGGCTGTTCCGGGCGGGCCGCCGCGTTCGCGTGGGTGCGGTCGCGCAGGCGTCGCGCGGCGTCCTCGGCGCGGCGGCGGTCCATGGCGACCGCGTACCGGCGGCGCTCCCGGGCCCGGACGTTGATGATGTACACGCTCAGCAGCAGGCCCGGCACCGCCGGGATCCACAGGGAGCCGCCGCCGGCGCTGAGCGCGAAGATGCCGCTGCCGGCGAAGGTCACGAACAGCACCATGGTGGTGCGCCGCCGGCGCGCCAGGACCTTCGCGCGGGCGGCCGTGACCGGTTCCGGCTCGGGTTCGGCCTCCGGTTCGGGTGCCGCCGGCTCGGCCGGGGGCTCGGCGACCGTGGTCACCGGCTCGGCGTACGCGCGCACGTCGGCGTCCCGGGCCCCGCTCGCGTCCCCCTCCGCAGCACGCCGGGCGGCGCGGCGCTCCTGTGCCGCGCGGCCGGACAGCAGCCGGATCGCGGTGCTGAAGCGTTCCGTGGGACGGGCCTCGTTCAGCTCGTCCTGTCTGCGGAGCCACATGGGCACGAGGTACGCGGCCCAGGCCCCGACGATCATTGCGAAGATGAGGCCACTGCTGCTCACGCTCACACGGTAGAGGGGTTTGCATGAGTCCATCTGCCAAATAGCGCGGTGTGTCGCACGATCTGAGGCTCATACCGGGCATTTCTTCGGATTTTATGGATCAGTTAAGGGTTATCCGAATACGCGTTCTATTTGTTGTTCTCGTGCTGCGCCGTCCGGCGGTGCCAGCGCTCGACCAGCCCCTCCGGCACCTCCTCCGCCGTCAGCGCGTAAATCAGATGATCCCGCCACGCTCCGTCGATGTGCAGATACTTCGGGCGCAGCCCCTCCGACCGGAACCCCAGCTTCTCCACCACCCGCCGCGAAGGACCGTTCTCCGGCCGGATGCAGATTTCCACCCGATGGAGACCCACCGAGCGGAAACAGTGGTCCGTCGCCAGCGCCACCGCCGCCGGCATCACCCCGCGCCCCGCCACGTCCTGGTCGATCCAGTAGCCGATGTGCGCCGAGCACATCGACCCCCAGGTGATGCCCGCCACCGTCAGCTGCCCGGCCAGCCGCCCCTCGTACGTCACCACGAACGGCAGCATGCGCCCCGCCTGGGCCTCCGCGCGCAGATGCCGGACCATCTGCCGGTACGTCGGCCGGTGGCCCGGCAGATGGCCGGGCGGCGGGGGCGGGATGGTCGCCTCCCACGGCCGCAGCCAGTCCCGGTTGCGCTGGTTGACCTCGCGCCACGCCCGCTGGTCGCGCTGGCGGATGGGACGCAGCGCCACCGCGCCGTCCCGCAGTTCCACGGGCCAGGAAACGCTCACGGCCGGTGATCGCCGCCGTGCAGCTGGTCCACGGCGTGCCGCGCCAGCGGCTCCAGTACCGCGAGACCGTCGCGCACCCCGCCCGTCGAACCCGGCAGGTTCACGATCAGGGTCCGCCCCGCCACCCCGGCCAGCCCGCGCGAGAGCGCCGCCGTGGGCACCTTCGCCAGCCCCGCCGCCCGGATCGCCTCCGCGATGCCCGGCACCTCGTAGTCGATCACCGACCGGGTGGCCTCCGGGGTACGGTCCCCCGGCGTCAGCCCGGTGCCGCCCGTGGTCAGCACCAGGTCGTACTCCGCCGCCACAGCCGCCCGCAGCGCCGTCGCCACCGGGTCGCCGTCCGGCACCACCTCGGGCCCCTCCGCCGCGAACCCCCACGCGCGCAGCGCGGCCACCAGCAGCGGCCCGCCCCGGTCGGGGTACACCCCGGCCGAGGCCCGGTTGGAGGCCGTGATCGCCAGCGCCCGGTACGGACGCCCCTGCGTGCTCATTCGGCGCGGCTCCAGCGCCCGGACTTGCCGCCCGTCTTCTCCTCCACCCGCACTCCGTCGATCACGGCGCCCGGGTCCACGGCCTTCACCATGTCCACCACGGTCAGCGCCGCCACCGACACCGCCGTCAGCGCCTCCATCTCCACCCCGGTACGGTCCGTGGTGCGCACCGTCGCCGCGATCTCCACCGCGTCGTCGGCCACCGTCAGCTCCACCGCCACCCCCGACAGGGCCAGCGGGTGGCACAGCGGGATCAGCTCGGGGGTGCGCTTGGCGCCCATGATGCCCGCGATCCGGGCGACGGCCAGCGCGTCGCCCTTCGGCACCCCGGCGCCGCGCAGCAGCTCCACCACGGCGGGTGCGACGCGCACCCGCCCCACGGCCCGTGCCGTGCGTGCGGTGATGTCCTTGGCCGAGACGTCCACCATCCGGGCCGCGCCCGAGGCGTCCAGATGGGTCAGATGAGGGCTGCTCATGAGGAGCTACCGTACTCCTGCGCCCCACCGCCCAGCGGCACCACCGTCAGCTCGGCGCCCGCCTCGGCCGTCGTCGCCGCCTCCGGGATCTCGATCAGCGCGTCCGCGCGGGCGAGCGCGGCCAGCAGATGCGAACTCGCCCCGCCCACCGGCCGTACCGTGCCGAGCCGTTCGCCCGGCGCGGGCGGCGTGTACGCGCCGCGCAGATACTGCCGGCGGCCCGCCGGGGAGGTCAGCGGCGCGTCGCACTCCAGGCGGGCCCGCACCCGGGGCCGCGCCACCTGCGGATGCCCGGCCAGAGCCCGCAGCGCGGGCCGCACGAACAGTTCGAAGGAGACGTAGGAGCTGACCGGATTCCCCGGCAGCGCCAGCAGCGGCACCCGCTGCCGGCCCACCAGACCGAACCCCTGCGGCTTGCCCGGCTGCATCGCCAGCCGCCGGAACTCCACGCTGCCGCGCAGCGCCTCCTTCACCACGTCGTACGCGCCGACGCTCACCCCGCCGCTGGTGATCACCAGATCGGCACGGGAGAGCTGGTCCTCCAGCGCGGCGCGCAGCCGCTCCGGCTCGTCCGCGACGGTGGCCGCCCGGTACGCCACGGCCCCGGCGGCGCGGGCGGCGGCGGTGAGCGTGAACCCGTTGGAGTCGTGGATCTGCCCGGGCCCCAGCGGGCTGCCGGGCGGCACGAGTTCGCTGCCGGTGGAGAGCACCACCACGCGCGGGCGCGGCCGTACCTCCACCCGCGCCCGGCCGAGCGCGGCGAGCAGCCCCAGCTGCGGCGGCCCCAGCACGGTGCCGGCCGCCAGCGCCAGCGTCCCGGCGGCGGCGTCCGAGCCGCGCAGGCGGATGTGCGCCCCGCGCGCGGCGGGCCGGTGCACCCGCACCCCCGCGCCCTCCCGGAGGTCGGCGGTCCGCATCGAGGTGACCGGGCCGCCGCCGAGGCCGCCGTCCGTCCACTCCACCGGGACCACCGCGTCGGCGCCGGCCGGCAGCGGCGCGCCGGTCATGATGCGCAGCGCCTGCCCGGGCCGCAGCGGCGGCAGTTCGTCCACGCCGCCCGCCGCGCTCTCCCCCACCACCGCCAGCCGCACCGGCCGCTCCGCCGTCGCCGCGGCCACGTCGGCGGCGCGCACCGCGTACCCGTCCATCGAGCTGTTGTCGAACGGCGGCAGCGCGGCCGGGACGGTCACGTCCTCGGTCAGGACGCAGCCGTCGGCGTCCAGCAGCGGCAGGGCGATCGGGTCGAGCGGGCGCAGCGCCCGCAGGATGTCGGCAAGGTGGTCATCGACCGACCACAGGTCACTCAAGTGCCCGCATCTCCTCGTTGACATAGGTCTTCAGCCAGGCCCGGAACTCGGGCCCGAGGTCCTCACGTTCGCACGCCAGCCGGACGATGGTGCGCAGATAGTCGGCGCGGTCGCCCGTGTCGTAGCGGCGGCCCTTGAACACCACCCCGTACACCGGGCCGCCGCTCACCTGCGAGGTGGCCATCGTCTCCAGCGCGTCGGTCAGCTGGATCTCGCCGCCACGCCCCGGCGGGGTCTTGCGCAGCACCTCGAAGACGCCGGGGTCCAGGACGTAGCGGCCGATGACGGCGAGGTTGCTGGGCGCGTCGGCCGGGTCCGGCTTCTCCACCAGGCCGGTGACCCGGTGCACTCCGTCCTGGCCGGTGGCCTCGACCGCCGCGCAGCCGTACAGGTGGATCTGGGACGGGTCCACCTCCATCAGCGCGATGACGGAGCCGCCGCGCTCCTCCTGGACGGCGGTCATCCGGGTCAGCAGCGGGTCGCGCGGGTCGATGAGGTCGTCGCCCAGCAGGACCGCGAACGCCTGGTCGCCGACGTGCGGGGCGGCGCACAGCACGGCGTGTCCGAGCCCCTTGGGGTCGCCCTGGCGCACGTAGTGCATGGTGGCCAGCGCGGTGGACTCCTGGACCCGGGAGAGCCGGTCCAGGTCCCCCTTGCGGCGCAGCGCGTCCTCCAGCTCGTAGTTGCGGTCGAAGTGGTCCTCCAGGGGACGCTTGTTGCGCCCGGTGATCATCAGCACATCGGTGAGGCCGGCGCTGGTGGCCTCCTCGACCACGTACTGGATGGCCGGCTGGTCGACCACCGGCAGCATTTCCTTCGGGGTGGCCTTGGTGGCGGGGAGGAAGCGTGTACCGAGCCCGGCGGCGGCGATGACAGCCTTGCTGATCCGGGGGCGAGGTGATGTCATGCCCGTCACTTTATCCAGCTAGTGTGCTTGGACCCTTTACGCGAGGATGACGAAATGGATCATGTCGCAGGGACCGCGCACGACGGAAAACGGGCGGTGCGCCGCGATCTGCTCGCGGTACGCGCCGCGCTGAGCGACGACGAGGTCACCGAGGCCGCCGCCGCGCTGGCCGCCCGGGCGATGGGCCTGCCGGAGCTGGCGGCGGCGCGCACGGTCGCCGCGTACGTGTCGGTCGGCCACGAACCCGGCACGCTCGCCCTGATCGACGCGCTGCGCGAGCGCGGGGTACGGGTGCTGCTGCCGGTGCTGCGGGAGGACGACGACCTGGACTGGGGCACGTACGAGGGCCCCGGGGCGCTGGTGGAGACCGAGCGGGCCGGCCGGATGCGGCTGCGCGAGCCCGCCGGGGAGCGGCTGGGCCGCGAGGCGGTGCTGGCGGCGGACGTGGTACTGCTGCCGGGTCTGGCCGTGGACGCGCGCGGGGTGCGGATGGGGCGCGGCGGCGGCTCTTACGACCGCGTGCTGGCGCGGCTGGCGGCGGCCGGGGCCGATCCGGTGCCGGTGGTGCTGCTGTACGGGCACGAGGTGGTCGGCGAGCTGCCGGTGGAGCCGCACGACCGGCCGGTGCGGGTGGCGGTCACCCCGGAGGGCGTGCACCGCTTCCCCGGCTGAGGGCCGCCAGCGGCGGCCTGCCGCCGCGTACGACGGCGGGGCGGGACGGGCCCGTACCGCAACCCGTCCCGCCCCGCTCCGCTCCGGTGGTCACTCCTGGTCGGGGACGGCGCCTCCCGGCGTCAGCGTCAGCGTGTCGCGGGTGCCCTCGGCGACCGCCTCCGCCGAGGACGGCCACGGCAGGAACTCGCCGCGCGCCCACATCCCGGTCTGATCGGTGTAGTGCTCGTGGTACGCGTGCCCCGAAGCGCCCGACAGGTTGATCCACAGCGACTCGTCGAAGTCCGCCAGCGAAACGATCATCCGCATGGACGGCACCCACGTCGTCTCGTAGCCGCCCGCCGCGTTCCAGGCGGTGGCGTTGACCGCGTCCGCGCCGCCCGCCAGGTTCCACGGGCCGCGGTTCAGCATCCAGCGCAGCGGTCCCGGGCCCTCCTCGCCGAGCGTCTGGTTGGTGAGCGTCAGCTGGTGCAGCCGGCCCCAGCTCCAGGTGCCGATGTCCTTGCCCAGCTTCGCCGTCAGCTCCCAGCGGGCGTCGCGCATGGCGCGGGCCAGCAGCTCGTCGCGGTCGGTGGCGGCCGGCTCGGTGCGGGTCGCCGGCGTCGTCCACCAGTCGCTGTCCGGCTGCTCGATCAGCTCGCGCACCACCTCGAACCAGCGGTCGCCGCCGTCCGGCCACGCCGCGTCCGGGGACCGCTCCCCGCACTCGGTGTCGAACAGCGCCTGCCCGTTGGCGTCCTCCAGCGGCGCCGAGTCGTCCGCCGGCCGCACCCGCAGGCACTGGCCCTCCACCCGCAGTTCCTTGGGCAGCTTGTGGCCGAAGGCGAGCTGGAGCATGTTGGCCCACACCGCGTTGTAGTACGCCGCCGCGGCCGAATCCGAGTCCTGGCTGAAGTCCCAGCCCTCCAGCAGCTCCTGCGCCTCCTGGATGTACGGGTCGGAGATCTCGATGTCCAGCAGGTACGGCACCAGGACGCGCGCCATCTCGTTGCTGTTGTCCAGCTGGATGGACTGCATGTCGCCCATCGAGATCTTGCCGCCGTCCTCGATCTTCGAGACCAGCAGCTCCTCGATGCGGGCGCTGCGCGTGCCGTAGCTCCAGTCGTCGGTCAGGAAGTGGTCGTAGTCGGCCGGATCGATGACGGCCTGGTTGGCGGTGACGATGTAGCCGCGCTCCGGGTTCAGCTCCCAGGGCAGTTCCTCGGTCGGCACGTAGCCGGTCCAGTCGTAGGACGAGTCCCAGCCCGGCGCCGGGTAGCGGCCGTCGCCCGCGCCGCGCACCGGTATCCGGCCGGGGGCCTGGTAGCCGATGTTGCCGGCGGTGTCCGCGTAGATCATGTTCTGCGCGGGGACCGCGAAGTCGGCGGCGGCGGAGCGGAAGTCGTCGAAGTCGGCGGCCGTGTTCAGCGCGAACACCGCGTCCATGGTGTTGGACGGCTCCAGCGCGGTCCAGGTCAGCGAGACGGCGTAGCCGTTGCCCCGGTCCGGCGCCCCGGACTCCACCGGCGCGGTCCGCCCGGTCTCGGCGAAGTCGTCGTGCCGGTCGGAGACGATCGGGCCGTTCTCGGTGGACCGCACCGTGATCTCGCGGTCCTCACCGCCGGCGACCCGGATGGTCTCGGTGCGCGTCTCGTACGGCTTCTGCTCGCCGTCGCGCAGATAGTTGCCGTTGTCGAGCTTCTCCAGCCGCAGGTCGGTCACGTCCGCGCCGAGGTTGGTGAAGCCCCAGGCGATGTCCTCGTTGTGCCCGATCACCACACCGGGCATCCCCGAGAAGGTGAACCCGGACACCTCGAACGGGCACTCCTCGGTCACCTCCGTGCAGTACAGGCCCATCTGGTACCAGACCGACGGCAGCGAGGGGCCCAGGTGCGGGTCGTTGGCCAGCAGCGGCATCCCGGTCGTCGTGTACTCGCCGGAGACCACCCACGAGTTCGAGCCGATGCCGCTGCCCGCCGGGCCCAGCAGCGCCGGGATCTTGTCCAGCGTCGCCGCCAGCGCGCCCAGCTGCGTGGTCACGCCGTCGGCCGCGTCACCGGCGGACGTACCGTCCTCCTGGCCGTCGCCCTGGCCTTCGCCGCCCGCCGTGTCCGCCGGGCCGCCGGCGAAGTCACCGACCTCCTGGACGATCGGGTTGTTGCGGTCGTACGGGTAGCCGGGGTACAGCTCCTCGATCTGCTCGGGGCTGAGCCGGGCCGCCAGCAGCGACCGGTCGATCTCGTCCTCCATGTTGCCGCGCAGGTCCCACGCCATGGCCTTCAGCCAGGCCACCGAGTCCACCGGGTCCCACGGCTCGGGCGCGTAGTCGTTGAGGAAGCCGAGCGCCGCGTACTCCACGGACAGCTCCTCGCCGCTGCGCGTGCCCAGGTAGGCGTTGACGCCCTCCGCGTACGCGTCCAGGTACTCCTTGGTCTCCGGCGCGAGCTGCTCGTCGTACTCCTGCTGCGCGACCTGCCGCCAGCCCAGGGTGCGCAGGAACGCGTCGGTCTCCACCTGCCCGTCGCCGAACATCTCCGAGAGCCGGCCGGAGGTCATGTGCCGCCGGACATCCATCTCCCAGAACCGGTCCTGGGCGTGGACATAGCCCTGGGCGCGGAACAGGTCCAGGGCGGAGTCGGCGTACAGGCGCGGGATGCCGTTCCCGTCCCGCTGGACCGTGACGGGGCCGGAGAGCCCGTCCATTTCTATCTCTCCCGACACCTGCGGGTAGGACGCCCGCACGGTGCTCACGGTCCAGAAAGCGCCGTACCCCAATCCGGAGAGGACGACCAGTACGACAGCGATCACGAACACGCGGAGGCGTCGCGAGGGCTTCTTGGCGGGCATCTGTGTCCTTCACAGGCCAGGTAAGCGGATGGAAGCAACCATAGACATACGGCCACTGGGGTGAGCCTACGGGGAGTCAGCCGGGGCCCTCGCGCACGGCGCAGCCCGCCGAAACCGGCGCGAACCGGGCAGGCGCGCCCGGCGCCCGGGACGTGCGCCGTGGGGTGGCGGGAGGCGACGGGGGGCCGGTGCGGCGGGGAGCCGGGCGTCGGCAGTGGACTTCCGTACCCGGAATGTTGCACGATGGACCGTCGTTAGCACTCGGTGGAGAAGAGTGCCAGGAGGATCACGTGCCGACGTATCAGTATCAGTGCACCGCGTGCCAAGAGGGCCTCGAAGTGGTGCAGAAGTTCACCGACGACGCGCTCACCGAGTGCCCCAGCTGCCAGGGGCGGCTGAAGAAGGTGTTCTCGGCGGTCGGCATCGTCTTCAAGGGCTCCGGCTTCTACCGCAACGACAGCCGTAACAGCTCCTCCAGCAGCAGCCCGGCCGCGTCCTCGGCGCAGAAGGCGGGCGGCGGCGACGGCAAGGACGCCAAGAGCGGCGCGGGCGAGAAGAAGAGCGGCGGTTCGGACAGCTCGGGCGGCGGCTCCACGGCCACCGCCACCGCGTCCGCCTCGTCCGGCTCCTCGTCGTCCTCGTCCTCCTCCGCCGGCACGTCTGCCGCATGAGCCGCGCCGTCGCGGAGATCGGCGTCATCGGCGGGTCCGGGTTCTACTCCTTCCTGGACGATGTGACCGAGGTCACGGTGGAGACGCCGTACGGGGACCCCAGCGACTCCCTCTTCCTCGGCGAGATCGCCGGGCGGCGGGTGGCGTTCCTCCCGCGGCACGGCCGCAAGCACGGGCTGCCCCCGCACCGGATCAACTACCGGGCGAACCTGTGGGCGCTGCGCTCGCTGGGTGTGCGCCAGGTGCTCGGCCCGTGCGCGGTCGGCGGGCTGCGCCCCGAGTACGGGCCGGGCACGCTGCTGGTGCCCGACCAGCTGGTGGACCGCACCAGGAGCCGGGCGCAGACCTACTACGACGGCGTGCAGCGGGCGGACGGCCAGGTGCCGAACGTCGTCCATCTGACGTTCGCCGACCCGTACTGCCCCACCGGGCGCCAGGTGGCGCTGGCCGCCGCCCGGGGGCGCGGCTGGGAGCCGGTGGACGGCGGCACGCTCTGCGTCATCGAGGGGCCGCGCTTCTCCACCCGCGCCGAATCGCGCTGGCACGCGGCGCAGGGCTGGTCGGTGGTGGGCATGACCGGCCACCCGGAGGCGGTGCTCGCCCGCGAGCTGGAGCTCTGCTACACCTCGCTGACCCTGGTCACCGACCTG
>NZ_JBHWJL010000092.1:0-17677 GCF_042731495.1 Streptomyces sp. NPDC059853 | reverse complement strand
GCGGTGGCCGCCGGGGCGGTGGGCGGCTCACTCGGCGGACCGCTCGGCGACGGCCTGCGGCGGGCGGCCACCGAGCTGCGGCTGGGCGGCGAACCGGCCGCCGTATGGAAGAGATTCGGCCAGTTGCCCGGCGCTGCCGGGCTGGCCAGGCGGCTGGAGCTGGCGGGAGCCAGCGGCGCCCCCGCCGTCGCGGCCGTGGCGGCGGAGGCCGCCGAATGCCGCGGGCGGCGCCGCAGAGTCGCCCAGTCGACCGCCCGGCGGGCGGCGGTCCTGGTGACGGGGCCCCTGGGCCTCTGCTTTCTGCCCGCGTTTTTGCTGATCGGGGTCGCCCCTGTGGTGATCGGACTCGCGAAGGAGCTGATGTGAGATGACCAGGTGGATCACGCTGTACGGTGCGCGCCGCGACGCCGGGATGAGCACGGCCGAGTACGCCGTGGGCACGCTCGCGGCAGCCGGACTCGCGGCGCTGCTGTACCAGATCCTGACCTCCGACACGGTGGCCGGACTGCTGCGCGGCATGGTCGAACGGGCCTTCAGTGGGCCGGTGTGAGCGCCGTGGGCGCGGCACACCACGGGACGGCGGCTATGTCACCGCCGAGGCGGCGATCGCCGTCCCGGCGCTGCTGGCCCTGCTCGGGATGCTGCTGTGGGCGCTGGGCGCCATGGCCACGCAGTTGCGCTGCCAGGACGCGGCGCGGGCCGGGGCCCGCGCGGCGGCCCGGGGCGAGCCGCCCGCCGTGGTGCTCCGGGTGGCACAGGCGGCGGCGCCCGGCGGGGCGGACGTCCAGCTCCGGGACGAGGGCGACCTCCACCACGTCCGCGTGGTGGCCCGCACCCCCGGCCCCGCGGCCCTCGCCCTCGACATCGGCGCGAACGCCGCCACCCACCGGGAACCCGGCCCCGAGTAGATCCGCCCGGGCCCGGGCCACACCGGGCCCCGGTGTGCACCCGACACGGTGCCGGACGGACGGAGTCCGGCGAGCCCGTCTCCCGGACCGCTTCCCGCGCGCCGGGCGGAGCATGACGCCCCGGCGGGCCCACCGCCGGGCGGGGAGCGCCGGTACCAGAGCCCTCGCCCCGGTCCGGCGGTCGGACGCGTTGCGCGACGGACGGCGCCGGTCCCGGCCCGCCGTCGGGCTGGAGCCGCGTAGCCGGTGGCTCACCAGCTCTGCGGGAGTCCCCGGAGCAGGGCCCGTCCCCGGGTCGGCACGGTCACCACACCGGGCACGGGAGACGCCCCGGCCCAGCGGCCACGGGTCCCCGCATCGGACAGGCGTCGGACGGCCGGGTGGGGTCCCGCCCGTGGGGCGGGGCCTTGCTCGGGCCGGTGGCGGGGTCGTCGCGGCGGCTGGTGCGTGGTCGCGCCGTGGGCCCGTGGCGCGGTGCCGGGCGGGCGATGGCCGGGGCGCCGGGTCGCCCGGTCGGCCCCCTGAGGGGCGGGACCGCGGAGTGGCGTCCGTGTGGGCGGTGGGGGTCGTGGCGCTGCTCATGGCCGGGTTCGGGGTGGTGCTGCTGCTCGGTCAGCTGGCCGAGGTGCGGCAGCGGGTGGCCACCGGGGCGGATCTGGCGGCGCTCGCCGCCGCCGACCGGGCCCTGCGGGGGGCCGACGCCGCCTGTGCGGCGGCCGGGCGGGTGGCCGCCGCGCACCGGGCCCGGGTGGTGCGGTGCGACATGGCCGGGGAGATCGCCGACCTGAGCGTGGCCGGGGAGGTGGGGCCCTACACCGTCACGGTGCGGGCTCGGGCGGGTCCGGCTGCCGCAGCAGTTCCGTGAGCAGCCGGATGGCTCCGCGCTTGTGCAGGGGCTCGTTGCCGTTGCCGCACTTGGGCGACTGGACGCAGGACGGGCAGCCGGCCTCGCAGCCGCAGGCGGCGATCGCGTCGCGGGTGGCCGTCAGCCAGGCACGGGCCACGTGGAAGGCGCGTTCGGCGAACCCGGCACCGCCGGGGTGGCCGTCGTGGACGAAGACCGTCGGAAGGAGGGTGTCGGGATGCAGCGCGGTGGAGACGCCGCCGATGTCCCAGCGGTCGCAGGTAGCGAAGAGCGGCAGCATGCCGATGGAGGCGTGCTCGGCGGCGTGCAGGGCACCGGGCAGGATCTCCGGGGTGATCCGGGCGGCGTCCAGCTGGTCCTCGGTGACCGTCCACCACACGGCCCGGGTGCGCAGCGAGCGCGGCGGCAGGTCCAGGGAGGTCTCGCCCAGTATCTCGCCCGTCAGCAGCTTCCGGCGCAGGTAGGAGACCACCTGGTGGGTCACCTCCACGGTGCCGAAGCACAGCTTCGCCGCGCCCCACGGGACCTCGGTCTCGGTCTCCAGGACCGAGATGTCGGTCACATCGCGCGCCGAGGTGGACCAGGGCGGACTCGACTCCTCGACCAGGGCCACGGAGTCCGTCAGGTCCAGTCGCCGGACGACATAGCTGCGGCCCCGGTGCAGGTGCACGGCGCCCTCGTGGACGGCGGAGTGGGCGGCGGAGGCGTCCACCGTGCCCAGCAGGCGGCCGGTGTCCTGTTCCACCACCTGGACCGGGCGTCCGCCCTGGCCGCGGATGTCGACCAGGTCGGCGGGCCGTTCCCGGCGCGTCCAGTACCAGCTGTCGCCCCGGCGGCGCAGCAGGGCGCGGTCGGCGAGCTTGGGCAGCAGTGCGGCGCCCGCCGCGCCGAACAGGTCCTCGGCGCCGTCCGCCCCGGTCAGCGGCACCTCGGCCGCAGCCGCGCACAGGTGCGGGGCGAGGACGTACGGGTTGGCCGGGTCCAGCACGGTGGATTCCACCGGCTGCCGGAAGAGGGCGTCCGGGTGGTGGACGAGATAGGTGTCCAGCGGGTCGTCGCGGGCCACCATCACCGCCAGCGCGCCCTGCCGACGGCGGCCCGCTCGCCCGGCCTGCTGCCACAGCGAGGCCCGGGTGCCCGGGTAGCCGGCGAGGACGACGGCGTCCAGACCGGCGATGTCCACGCCCAGTTCCAGGGCGTTGGTGGCGGCGAGACCCAGCAGTTCGCCGGTGTGCAGGGCCTGCTCCAGGGCGCGGCGTTCCTCGGGGAGGTAGCCGCCCCGGTACGCGGCGACCCGGCCGGCCAGCGAGCGGTCGACCTCGGCGAGCCGTTCCTGGGCGATGAGCGAGATCAGTTCGGCGCCGCGCCGGGAGCGGACGAAGGCGACGGTGCGGGCCCCGGCGACGGTGAGGTCGGTGAGCAGGTCGGCGCTCTCGGCGGTGGCGGTGCGGCGCAGCGGGGCGCCGCGCTCGCCGTGGGCCTCGGTGAGCGGCGGCTCCCACAGGGCGAAGACGACCTCGCCGCGCGGGGCGGCGTCGTCGGTGACCTCGGTGACGGGCAGCCCGGTGAGGCGGGTGGCGGCGGCGCCGGGTTCGGCGGTGGTGGCGGAGGCGAGCACGAAGACGGGCGCGGCGCCGTGGTGGGCGGCCACCCGGCGCAGCCGGCGCAGCACCTGGGCGACGTGGGAGCCGAAGACACCCCGGTAGATGTGGCACTCGTCGATGACGACGTAGCGCAGCCGCCGCCAGAACGCGGTCCACCGGCGGTGTCCGGGCAGCAGGGCCCGGTGCAGCATGTCGGGGTTGGTGAGCAGCACGTTGGCGTGCTCGCGGGCCCAGGCGCGTTCCTCGGGCGGGGTGTCGCCGTCGTACACGGCGGGCCGTACGGCGTGGCCCAGTGGGGCGGCCAGGGCGCGCAGGGCGCGGCGCTGGTCGGCGGCGAGCGCCTTGGTGGGGGCCAGGTAGAGCCCGGTGCCGCCCGCCAGGGCGCCGGTGAGCAGGGGCACCTGGTAGGCGAGGGACTTGCCGGAGGCGGTGCCGGTGGACAGGACGACGGAGGTGCCGCCCAGCGCCAGCTCGGCGGTGCGCGCCTGATGGGCCCAGGGCCGGGTGATGCCGGTGGCGCGGACCGCGTCGGTGATCGCCTCGGGTATCCCTTGCGGCCACGGCGCATGGCGGCCGGTTCGCGCGGGCAGGTGCTCCGTATGGGTGATCCGCGTGGAGCGGTCACTTGGGCTGCCCAGGCGCGCCAGCACCTCCCCCGGGGAGGGGCGGCGGGCGGCGGGGACGCCTGCGGTCGGCGGTGGCTGCTCGTGGGACATCAGCACCGAGTCTGTCACTGGTTGGACGGACAATGGCTGTAAGACGTCGTCGTGGGCAGGCGGTAAGTGATTGAATGCGATGGCGGCTGCCGATCCATGGGGGGCGACCGCTCGTGAGCAAGGTGCTGGAGGAGTCCGTGGACCTGTCCCTTTCGACCAGGACCGTTGGTGACCGCACGGTCGTCGAGGTCGGTGGCGAGATTGACGTATACACCGCGCCCAAGCTGCGCGAACAGCTGGTAGAGCTGGTGAACGAGGGCAATCACCACCTGGTGGTGGACATGGAGCGCGTTGACTTCCTGGACTCCACCGGTCTCGGGGTGCTGGTCGGCGGCCTGAAGCGGGTCCGGGCACAGGAGGGCTCGCTGCGGCTGGTGTGCAACCAGGAGCGGATCCTCAAGATCTTCCGGATCACGGGTCTGACCAAGGTCTTCCCGATCCACGAGTCCGTCGAAGAGGCCATCGCCGCCACCGACTGAGGTCGGGCGGAGCGGGCCACGCGCGGGCCCGCACGGGATTCGTACGAGATCATCACAGAGAGCCGCCCCGGACCGGCGTCGGTCCCCGGGGCGGTGTCCGTGTACGACGTAGGGGGATGGCATGGCCACCGTCGAACTTCGCTTCAGTGCGTCGCCCGAGCATGTGCGGACCGCCCGGCTGGTCGCCGCGGCCGTGGCGCGGCGGGCCGGAGTCGACGAGTCCGTGCTGGACGAGCTGCGGCTCGCGGTGGGCGAGGCGTGCAGCCGCGCGGTGGGCCTGCACGCGGTGCACGGTCTGACCTCTCCGGTGCGGGTCACGCTCACGGAGGCGGAGAAGGAGTTCACCATCGAGGTGGGCGACGACGCGCCGAGCGCGGTGGCCGTGCCGCAGGGCAAGCCGGCGGCGGAGGCCGCCGAGGAGACCGACGAGCTGGGTCTCGCGGTCATCAGCGGTCTGGTGGACGACGTGGAGGTCGTCGCGGACGAGCGGGGCGGTCGTATCCGGATGAGCTGGCCGACACTGGACGCCTCGTTCTCCTGAGCGGCTGAGCGGCTGAGCGGCTGAGTGGCTGAGCAGCCCGGCGGCCGGGCTGCTCAGCCCTTCCTTTCCACTGCTCCCGGTTTTCCTCCGGTGCCCCTGCTTTCGCTCGCCGCTCCCTTTTCCCTCCCGTCACCTTTCATTTTCTTGATCGGTTTTCGCCGGTCGATCTTTCGCTGCCCTTTTCGGCATGCATTCCTTTCGCGTCCCCTTTTTGGATCGCGTAGTTCTCCCTACACTCCCGCCACGTCTCTTCCGGATCAACGCCTGAGCGTCAAGGAGGACGAATGGCGGGAATTCCGTACACACAGGCCGCCGAGCTGACCGGCGGTGACCGCGGGCTCGTCGTGGTCATCGCGCTGGTGGCCGCCGCCGCACTGGGGCTGGCCGTGGTGCTGGCCCGGCAGGTACTGGCCGCCGGAGAGGGCACCGACGGCATGAAGAAGATCGCCGCGGCCGTACAGGAGGGGGCGAACGCCTATCTCGCCCGCCAGCTGCGCACCGTATCCCTCTTCGCCGTCGTTGTGTTCTTTCTGCTCTTTCTGCTGCCGGCCGACGACTGGAACCAGCGGATCGGACGCTCGCTCTTCTTTCTGATCGGCGCGCTTTTCTCCGCCGCCACCGGTTATCTCGGAATGTGGCTGGCGGTGCGCAGCAATGTCCGGGTGGCGGCGGCGGCGCGTGCGGCGGACGCGCGCGATCCGGTACCCGCCCGGCATCACGCGATGCGGATCGCCTTCCGCACCGGTGGGGTCGTCGGCATGTGCACGGTCGGGCTCGGGCTGCTGGGCGCCGCGTGCGTGGTGCTGGTGTACGCCGCCGACGCGCCCAAGGTGCTGGAGGGCTTCGGTCTGGGCGCGGCCCTGATCGCGATGTTCATGCGGGTGGGCGGCGGCATCTTCACCAAGGCCGCCGATGTCGGCGCCGACCTGGTCGGCAAGGTCGAGCAGGGCATCCCCGAGGACGACCCGCGCAACGCCGCCACGATCGCCGACAACGTGGGCGACAACGTCGGCGACTGCGCGGGCATGGCCGCCGACCTGTTCGAGTCGTACGCGGTGACGCTGGTCGCCGCGCTGATCCTCGGCACGGTCGCCTTCGGCGACGCCGGGCTGGCCTTCCCGCTGCTGGTGCCGGCCATCGGTCTCATCACCGCCATGGCCGGGATCTTCGTCGTCGCGCCCCGGCGCGGCGACCGCAGCAGCATGACCGCCATCAACCGGGGCTTCTTCCTCTCCGCCGGTATCTCGGTCGTCCTGGTGGCGATCGCCGCCTACGTCTACCTCCCGGGCTCCTTCACCGAGCTGGGCGGGATCGGTGACGCGCAGATCGCCGCGCACGACGCCGATCCGCGGCTGTTCGCGCTCGCCGCCGTCAGCATCGGCATCGTGCTGGCCGCCGTCATCCAGCAGCTCACCGGTTACTTCACCGAACCGGGCCGGCGCCCGGTGCGCGACATCGGCAGGACCTCGCGCACCGGCCCGGCCACCGTGGTGCTGGCCGGGTTCTCCCTCGGCCTGGAGTCCGCCGTGTACACGGCGCTGCTGGTGGGGCTGAGCGTGTACGCGGCGTTCCTGCTGGCCGGGTCCACGATCATGCTGGCGCTGTTCGCGGTGGCGCTGGCCGGGACCGGGCTGCTGACGACGGTCGGGGTCATCGTCGCCATGGACACCTTCGGTCCGATCGCGGACAACGCGCAGGGCATCGCCGAGATGTCCGGGGACGTGGAGGGCGAGGGCGCCCGGGTGCTGACCGATCTGGACGCGGTCGGCAACACCACGAAGGCCGTCACCAAGGGCATCGCCATCGCGACGGCGGTGCTGGCGGCGGCGGCGCTGTTCGGCTCGTACCGGGACGCCATCGCCACCGCCGTGGCGGACGTGGGCGTGGACCGGATCACCGACGCTACGCTGCTCTCTCTCGACATCTCCCAGCCCAACAACCTCGTCGGGCTGATCATCGGGGCGGCGGTGGTGTTCCTGTTCTCCGGGCTGGCCGTCAACGCTGTCTCCCGCTCGGCCGGCTCGGTCGTCCACGAGGTGCGCCGGCAGTTCCGGGAGCGGCCCGGGATCATGGACTACAGCGAGCGGCCCGAGTACGGCCGGGTGGTCGACATCTGCACCCGCGACTCCCTGCGCGAGCTGGCCACCCCCGGGCTGCTGGCGGTCATGGCGCCGATCGCCGTCGGCTTCGGTCTCGGCGTCGGGGCGCTCGGCTCCTATCTCGCCGGTTCCATCGGGGCGGGCATCCTCATGGCGGTGTTCCTCGCGAACTCCGGCGGGGCCTGGGACAACGCCAAGAAGCTGGTCGAGGACGGCCACCACGGCGGCAAGGGCAGCGAGGCGCACGCCGCCACCGTCATCGGGGACACGGTCGGGGACCCGTTCAAGGACACGGCGGGCCCGGCCATCAACCCGCTGCTGAAGGTGATGAACCTGGTGGCGCTCCTCATCGCCCCGGCCGTGGTCGCGCTCAGCTACGGCGACGACGCGAGCGCGCCGCTGCGGGTCCTGCTCACCGCCGTCGCGCTGGTCGTCATCGTCGGTGCCGTGTACGCGTCCAAGCGGCGCGGCATCGTGGTCGGCGACGACGGTGACGGTGACGAGGACGGCGGCAAGCGGCCGGAGGAGGTGACCACGCCCGCGTAACGTTCCTGCCGCCCCCGGTCAGCGCCGGGCGGCGAGCCGTCCCGCCACCGCGTGCGCCCCGGCGGTGACGGCACCGGCCAGCGCCAGACCCCAGGCGGCGTCCCGCGCCCGGGCCGGCCGCAGCACCCCGGCCCGGCGCAGCCGCCGCCGCGCCCACACCGTGAACGGGATGACGACCAGCGGGGCGGTGGCCGACCCCGGGGTGTATCCGCGGACGGCGGCGGCCTGCGCCAGATGGACGCCGCCGTGCAGCCCGAAGCCGATGAGCGCGGACTGGTAGAACCCGGACCGGCCCCCGGTCCGCCGCCCGTCCGCTGCCGCCGCGGCGACCACCAGGCCCACGCCGCCGACGGCGAGCGCGAACGTCCGCCCGTCCCCGGCGGCCGCCAGCCGCCGCCACACGGCCTCGGGGACCTCGGGGAAGCGCTCGCGCAGCCCGGGCACCTTCTCCCGGGTCCACCGGGGCACCATCACCAGTTCCTCGATGTCGTGCACGATCCAGGCGCCCAGCAACCCCAGCGTGACCGCCCGGGTCACCCGCGCCCCCGGCTCCGGCTCCGTCTTCGCCCCGGTGTCCTGACCCGTCACAAGGCCCCCTCCCGTTCCAGCAACCGCCGCTTGCGCTCCAGCCCGCCCGCGTAACCGGTCAGCGAGCCGTCCGCCCCGATCACCCGGTGACAGGGCCGGATCACCTGGAGCGGATTCGCCCCGATCGCCCCGCCCACGGCGCGTACCGCCGCCCGCGGGGCGCCGATCGAGGCCGCCACCGCACCGTACGTCGTCGTCTCGCCGTACGGAATAGTCTCCAGCGCCGCCCACACCCGGCGCCGGAACTCCGAGCCGGTGGGCAGGTACGGCAGCTCGAAGCGGGTCCGTTCGCCCGCGAAGTACTCGGCCAGCTGCCGGACCGCCTCCCCGAACGGCCGGTCGTCGCGCTCCCACGCCGGGTCGACGGGGAAGCCCTTCGGCGAGTCCGGCGATCCGACCGCCGACAGCGCGCCGCCGCGGTCTCCCACCAGGACCAGTTCGCCCACCGGGCTGTCCACGCGTGTCCACACGGTTGTCGTCGCCATCGTCCTCGGCCTTCCTTTCGCTGTTCACCACCCAGCCTGCGCCGCCCCGGGCCGTCCGTCCGGCGGATTTCGGACATGACGGTGACACGTCCCACCCCGCTTCCGCGCATTGGGAGCCGTCAGGGGGGAAGGCGTGCCCCATCCGGTGCCCACGGGCGCGGCTCCTGCACGCGGCGCCCGCGCCACCGGGGAAGGATGACATCGACTTCGCGGCCGTGCTGCCGCCGCTCGGGCCCCGTCGCGCGACGCCGGCCGCGCGACGCGAGATCGCCGACGTACGGGTCCCATCGCTGGGCCGACTGCTTGAGGTGACGAACGTGCTGGGTGCCGTGCTGTGCGACATCGACGGAGTGCTGCGGACGTGGGACGACACGGAGCGGTGGCGGCCCGTGCTGGACGTGGCGCTGCGGCCGGACCGGCTGCGCGCCGCCGTCACCGGCGCGATCACCGACGAGGAGTGGCGCGCCGCCGTCCGCGCCGAGCTGCCGGAGGCGCAGCGGGCGCTGGCCGACGCGTGGGCGGGCCCGGCCGGGGCCGGGCGGGTCGATCCGGAGATGGTACGGCTGCTGCGCGAGGTGCGCCGCAAAGTGCCGGTGGTGCTGGTGTCCAACGGCACCACCCGGCTGGAGGCCGATCTGGCCCGGCTCGGGATCGCCGACCTGGCCGATGCCGTCGTGAACTCGGCGCGGGTCAACGCGGCCAAGCCGGAGCCCGCGATCTACCGGATCGCCGCCCGCCGGGCGGGGGTCGCGGCGGCCCGGTGTCTGTTCGTCGACGACTCCCTGGAGAATGTGCAGGCGGCACGGCGGGCCGGGATGACCGGGGTGCACTACCAAGGAACCGGCCCGTTGCGGGAGATGCTGGTGCCGCTGATGCAAATGGCTGCAATCAGGGGCGACCGCTCCGCTCGTCACTCGGAAGAGGGATCGACGGCATAGTAGGTTCCCGCCCAGCGGCTCGAAGGGATGAGGAACGGTGTACTACGGACGTGCGGTCAGATGGTCCGGTGGCGCGGCGCTGGCGCTCGCACTCACGCTGACCGGGTGCGGGAGCGACGACAGCGCCAAGACGGACGAGTGGGCCAAGGCCGTCTGCGACAGGATGCAGCCGGAGGTCGAGAAGATCCGTTCGGCCAGCGCGTCCATCACGGAGGCCAGCGAGGGCGGGAAGCCGGCCGCCGAGGTGCAGCAGGCCGACTCGGCGGCGTTCCAGGAGATCTCCGACGCGTACGCCAGCCTCGCCACCATCGTCAACGACGCCGGTGACCCGCCCGTCGACAACGGCGCCCAGCTGCGGCAGGACGCGGTCGGGGAGCTGAACAGCATCTCGGAGTCGTACGCCGGCCTGAAGACCTCGGTCGACGAGCTGAACCCGGACGACGTGTCGGCGTTCTCGGACGGGCTCAAGGACATCGCCGGGCAGCTGAGCACGCTGGGGCAGAGCGGTGACGAGGCCCTGAGCGAACTCCAGTCCGGCGAGCTGGGCCAGGCGATGGCCAAGCAGGAGGGCTGCCAGAGCGCTCCGGCGGGCGGCCCGGGCGGCGGCGACCCGGAGGAGGACGGAAGCGACGACGCGGACGCCGGTGCCGACGCGGGCAAGGACGAGGACGCGGACGAGAACGCGGACGCCGACGCGGACGCCGATGACGAGGACGCCTGAGCGCGCACCACAATGGCAGGGTGAGCACTGCTGATCTCCCCCTCCCCACCCCCGCCGGCACCGCCCGTCTCCGCGCCGCGCTGACGGAGTCCGCCTTCACCGCCGACGGCCTGCTGGAGCTGCTGGGCGCCCCCGCGTACGCCGCCCTCGCCCGGGGCGAGACCGTCCCGGCGGCCCGTGCGACGGACGGTGACGACAGCGCGCCCGCCGTCCTCGTCCGGCTGTTCCTGCTCCAGCGGCCGGTGCCCTACGAGCGGGCCCGCGCCGTCCTTCCGGTGGACGGGCTGCTGGGCGACGGCTGGCTGCTGCGGGACGGCGCCGGGGTCCGGGCCACGGTCGACGTCCGCCCGTACGCCGGACCGGAGGGGCAGGACTGGTGGGTGGTCTCCGACCCCGGGTTCGGCGTCGGCGGCGCGGGCGGGGCGGGCGGCAGGGACCGCGACGTGGTGCTGGGCGTGGGCGGCGCCTCGATGACGCTGGCCCAGCTCACGGTCCGTGAGCCGGTGGACCGGGCGCTGGACGTGGGCACCGGCTCCGGCGTCCAGGCGCTGCATCTGGCCCAGCACGCACGGCGCGTGGTGGCCACGGACGTGAACCCGCGCGCGCTGCGCATGGCCGCGCTCACCCTCGGGCTGTCGGGGGCGGCGGAGCCGGAGCTGCGGGAGGGCTCGCTGTTCGAGCCGGTGGCGCGGGAGGCGCGCTTCGATCTGATCGTCGCCAACCCGCCGTTCGTCATCTCCCCGGCCCAGGACGCGGACGCGCTCACCTACCGCGACGGCGGCATGGGCGGCGACACGCTCTGCCGCACGCTGGTGGAGCGGTCGGCGGACCGGCTGAACGACGGCGGCGTGTGCCAGCTGCTCGCCAACTGGCAGCACGTGGAGGGCGAGGACTGGCGCGAGCGGGTCGCCTCCTGGGTGCCGGCCGGCTGCGACGCGTGGATCGTGCAGCGCGAGCGGCAGGACATCACCGAGTACACCGAACTGTGGCTGCGCGACGCGGGCGTCCACCGCGGCGATCCGGGCGCGTACGAGCGGCTGTACGGCCAGTGGCTGGCCGAGTTCGAGCGGCGGCGCACCCGGGGGGTCGGGTTCGGCTGGATCACTCTGCGCAGGACCGGCGCCCGCCGGCCGTCCGTCACCGCGGAGGAGTGGCCGCACGCGGTCGAGCAGCCGCTGGGGGAGACGGCGCGGCGCCGTCTGGCGCTCGCGGAGTTCCTGCGGGAGCACGACGACCAGGCGCTGCTGGCCGCCCGGTACGTGCTGGCCGAGGGCGTGGTGCAGGAGCAGGTGGGCGCGCCGGGTGCGGAGGACCCGGAGCACGTGGTGCTGCGGCAGCGGCACGGGATGATGCGGGCGCACGCCGTGGACACGCTGGGCGCGGCGCTGGCGGGCGCGTGCGACGGGACGCTGCCGGCCGGGGTGATCGTGGACGCGATCGCGCGGTTGCTGGAGGCCGATCCGGCGCGGGTGCGCGAAGGGGCGCCCGCGGTGCTGCGGACCCTGGTGGGGGACGGGTTCCTGCTGCCGGTGTGAGGGCCGGGCACCCGGTGACGGTGCGGGAGGGCACGGCCCGGACAGCGGCCCAGGGGCCGGGCCCGGGTCGCCCGGGCCGGCCCTCCGCCCGGTGCCGTCGCGTTACTTCCTCAGGACCAGGCCGTCGGAGTCGGTGCGGTCCTCCTTGACCAGGAAGAGGATGCCGTCGATGAGCGACCAGACGCCGAGGCCGCCGCAGGTGAGCAGCTGGGCGACGGCCATGCCGTAGTGCCCGGTGTACCAGCGGCCCGCGCCGACGCCGCCGAGCAGGATCTGCAGGATGCCGGCGACGACCTTGGACTTCGGGGACTCGGGGGCACCGGCCGGGGAACCGGGAGCCGGGGCGGGGGGATAGGTCATGAGCGGTGTTCCGTTCAGCTGTGAGAGATGGTCAAACGACAAGCGGATTTACTTGTTGTTGGTGCTCAGACATCTCGAAGCGCTCACCGGTTGCCCGGGACCGGATACCGATGCGAAAGTGATATCCGTTACCCTGCGAGGTTACGGACCACCGCCCACACCACCGCGACCCCCACGATCGCCACCATCCCCGCCCGGCCGCCCAGACCCGGCCGGTAACGCCGTCCCCGCAGCCCCTCGTACAGCCAGCGGCCCCCGATCCACGCCCCCAGCGGCAGACCGAGCAGCAGCAGGACCGCGTTGTCGTGCAGCGCCGCGGCGACATCCCCGTGCAGCAGGTCGTACGCCATCCGGGTGCCGCCGCAGGCCGGGCACAGCAGCCCGGTGGCCCAGTTGAACGGACAGCGCGGCAGCAGCCCGCCGCCCTCATGGGGATCGGTGTGCCACAGGTAGACCGAACCGGCCAGGCCGGCGGCGAGGGTGGCCAGCGGCAGCACCGCGGGATGGAGCCGCCGCCCCTCCCGCGTGACACTGCTCACCCGGCTCACCCCGTTCGCCTCGCCGCCCGGCCCGGGTCAGCTCTTGAGGGCGCGGCCGTCGGAGTCGGTGCGGTCGTCCTTGACGAGGAAGAGGATCCCGTCGATGAGCGACCAGATGCCCATGCCGCCACAGGTGAGCAGCTGGGCGACCGCGAGGCCGTAATGCCCGGTGTACCAGCGGCCCGCGCCGACACCGCCGAGGACCAGCTGGAGCACCCCCGCGATGATCTTCGACTTGGAGGAGTACGGACGCCCGTACTGGTCATAGCCGAACGGGGCGTTCGGGTCCACCGCGCCGTAGGCGGCACCGGGCTGCTGGGCGTACCCGGGCGGCGGGTACTGCCCGTACCCCCCGGCGCCCGGCTGCTGCGGGTAGCCGTACCCGGGCTGGCCGGGCTGCCCGCCGGGGGGCGGCGTCCCGGGCTGGCCCGGCTGGCCGGTGGGCTGCTGGTACGGGTTCTGGTTCGGGTCCGGCGGCGGCTGCTGATACGGGTTCTGGTCGGTCATGAGTCCCCCTTGCGGATGGATGAGCGGAAGCGCGGGCCGGTCAGGGACAGACCGGTTCCACGGCCGACATCCTGCCAGGGGCATGGGGCGGCGGGAACGCGGGCTGTCGGGTTACGGTTCGAGTGGCGTCGCGGGGTATTCCCGTTTGACACGGAGCCGGGAGGTAGCGTCACACTCCGCACGGGGCGCGGCGAGCCCGTACCCACCCCGTACGCGGCGACCGCCCATCCGCGCCGAGAGCTACCGGAGAAACCGGAGAGAAGAGAGCGAGACGTTGTCCCCGACCAGCGAGACCACGAACGGCGGACGCCGGCTTGTCATTGTCGAGTCGCCCGCCAAGGCCAAGACGATCAAGGGCTACCTCGGCCCGGGCTATGTGGTCGAGGCGAGCGTCGGACACATCCGCGATCTGCCGAACGGCGCGGCCGAGGTGCCCGCCAAGTACAAAGGGGAGCCCTGGGCGCGGCTCGGCGTGAACGTCGACGCCAACTTCCAGCCCCTCTACGTCGTCAACAGCGACAAGAAGGACCAGGTCAGAAAGCTCAAGGAGCTGCTGGCCGAATCGGATGAGCTCTATCTGGCCACCGATGAGGACCGCGAGGGCGAGGCCATCGCCTGGCATCTGCGCGAGGTCCTCAAACCCAAGGTGCCGGTGCGCCGGATGGTCTTCCACGAGATCACCCGCGACGCCATCCGGGCGGCCGTCGACAACCCGCGCGAGCTGAACCAGCTGCTGGTGGACGCCCAGGAGACCCGGCGCATCCTCGACCGGCTGTACGGGTACGAGGTCTCGCCGGTGCTGTGGAAGAAGGTCATGCCCCGGCTGTCGGCCGGGCGCGTGCAGTCGGTGGCCACCCGGCTGGTCGTCGAGCGGGAACGGGAGCGGATCGCGTTCCGCCCCGCCTCCTACTGGGACCTCGTCGGGACCTTCGCCACGGGCGAGGGCGCCGACGGCGGCCCGGACAGCTTCGGCGCCCGGCTGGTGTCCGTCGACGGGCGGCGCATCGCGCAGGGCCGGGACTTCGGCCCGGACGGGCAGCTCAAGAGCCCCGGACAGGTGCGGCAGCTGGACGAGGCGACGGCCCGCGCGCTGGCCGAAGGGCTCGCCGGGGCGGCGTTCACCGTCCGCTCGGTGGAGTCCAAGCCGTACCGCCGCGCCCCGTACGCGCCCTTCCGCACCACCACCCTCCAGCAGGAGGCGTCGCGCAAGCTCGGGATGGGCGCCAAGGCCACCATGCAGGTGGCGCAGCGGCTGTACGAGAACGGCTTCATCACCTACATGCGGACCGACTCCACCACGCTGTCGGAGACGGCGGTGGCGGCGGCCCGGGCCCAGGTCACCCAGCTGTACGGGCGGGACTACCTGCCGGACCGCCCGCGCACGTACGCCAGCAAGGTGAAGAACGCGCAGGAGGCGCACGAGGCGATCCGGCCCTCCGGCGACCGGTTCCGCACCCCCGCCGAGACGGGGCTGACCGGCGAGCAGTTCCGGCTGTACGAGCTGATCTGGAAGCGGACCGTCGCCTCGCAGATGAAGGACGCGGTCGGGCAGTCGGTGGCGGTCCGCGTCGCCGGGACGAGCGCGGACGGGCAGGACTGCGAGTTCGGCGCGACGGGGAAGATCATCACCTTCCACGGCTTCATGAAGGCCTACGTCGAGGGCGCGGACGACCCCAACGCCGAGCTGGACGACCGCGAGCGGCGGCTGCCGCAGGTCACCGAGGGCGACGCGCTGGCCGCGCGCGAACTGGCGGCGGACGGGCACTCCACCAAGCCGCCGGCCCGCTACACCGAGGCGTCGCTGGTCAAGGAGCTGGAGGAGCGCGAGATCGGGCGCCCCTCGACGTACGCCTCGATCATCGGCACCATCCTGGACCGGCGCTACGTCTTCAAGAAGGGGACGGCCCTGGTGCCGTCCTTCCTCTCCTTCGCCGTCGTCAATCTGCTGGAGCAGCACTTCGGGCGGCTGGTGGACTACGACTTCACCGCGAAGATGGAGGACGACCTGGACCGGATCGCCACCGGCGACGCGGAGGCGGTGCCGTGGCTGCGCCGCTTCTACTTCGGTGAGGGCGAGGGGGTCGGCGGTGCGGCGGAGGCGGGCAACGGCGACGGCGACCATCTGGGCGGGCTGAAGGAGCTGGTCACGGACCTGGGCGCGATCGACGCCCGGGAGATCTCGTCGTTCCCGGTGGGCGAGGGCATCGTCCTGCGGGTGGGGCGGTACGGGCCGTACGTGGAGGCGCCGCCCGAGGAGGGCGCCGCCGAGGGCGAGCCGGGCAAGCGGGCGGACGTGCCGGACGAACTGCCGCCGGACGAGCTGACGGTGGAGCTGGCGAAGGAACTGCTGGCCAAGCCCAGCGGTGACTTCGAGCTGGGGACGGATCCGGTCAGCGGTCATCCGATCGTGGGACGGGACGGGCGGTACGGCCCGTACGTCACCGAGGTGCTGCCGGAGGGCACGCCGAAGACCGGGAAGAACGCGGTCAAGCCGCGTACGGCGTCGCTGTTCAAGTCGATGCGGCTGGACACGATCACGCTGGAGGA
Organism: Streptomyces sp. NPDC059853; assembly: GCF_042731495.1. Taxonomy (NCBI): domain Bacteria; kingdom Bacillati; phylum Actinomycetota; class Actinomycetes; order Kitasatosporales; family Streptomycetaceae; genus Streptomyces; species Streptomyces sp. NPDC059853. The sequence goes on along the minus strand of NZ_JBHWJL010000092.1, from coordinate 1,699 downwards.
CGCGCTGCGGCTGCTGTCGCTGCCGCGGGTGGTGGGCACCGACCCCGAGTCGGGGGACGACATCACCGCGCAGAACGGGCGGTACGGCCCGTACCTGAAGAAGGGGACGGACTCGCGCTCGCTGGAGAGCGAGGAGCAGCTGTTCACCATCACGCTGGAGCAGGCGCTGGCGATCTACGCCCAGCCGAAGAAGCGGGGGCGGGCTGCGGCCAAGCCGCCGCTGAAGGAGCTGGGCACCGATCCGGTGACGCAGGCGCCGGTGGTGGTGAAGGACGGGCGGTTCGGCCCGTACGTCACGGACGGCGAGACGAACGCGACGCTGCGGCGGGACGACGATCCCGAAACCATCACCCCTGAACGTGGGTTCGAATTGCTCGCGGAGAAGCGGGCGAAGGGTCCGGCGAAGAAGACCGCGAAGAAGGCGGCCAAGAAGACCGCCAAGAAGACGACGGCGAAGAAGTCGGCCGCGAAGAAGACGACGACGGCGAAGAAGGCCACCGCCAAGAAGACGGCCGCCAAGAAGACCACGGCGAAGAAGACAGCCGCGAAGAAAACCTCCGCGGCCAAAAAGTCCACGTCAAAGGCCGAAAACGGCCCCTCGGACGACCCGGGCGCGGACGGCGGCGCCTGACGCGGCGGACCCGGCCGGTGTGTGCGCGTGGGAAGGCGCCCGGCCGGTCCGCCTCATGGCGGCGCTGCCGCGCTCGTTACCCGGGCAAATGTTCGGGTAGCTGACGCTTGTGTCGGTGACGGCGGTTACGCTGGCCGAATGACGCGAGCAGAGCAACACCCGGTTGTTGACCCCACCTGCGGCGCCACCGACGAGGCACTCGCCGCGGACTCCCGGGAGCGCGCCCGGCGGGCGTTGCTGCGGGTGCCCGAGCTGCGGCGCCTGTGGGAGGCGCAGTTCACCGGCGGAATCGGCGACATCCTCGCCGTGCTGGTGGTCACCCTGCTGTCCGTGCAGGCGGCCTTCCACGTCACCGGGGACGGCGAGATGCTGTTCGGCGGCGGCTACCGGGGCGTGGCCCTCGCCATCACCCTCGCGCTGACCGTACGGCTGGCGGCCGGGGTGCTCGGCGGCGTGCTGCTGCTGGGCCCGATTGCCAAGCTGCTCGCCCCGGCCGGCCCGCTGGACCGGCGCTGGACGATGATCGGGGCGGACGGACTGCGCGCCGCGCTGCTGATCGTCGCCCCGCTGTGGATCATCTGGGTGCCGGACAGCGCGTACATCTATCTGCTGGTCACCCTGGGGATCAGCGGGCTCGCCGAGCGGGTGTGGACCCTCGCCAAGGACGGCGTCGCCCCCGCGCTGCTGCCGCCCCCGCCGCCGGAGGGCGCCGCCGTCCGACCGCTGCCCGACCACGGCGAGGCGCTGCGCCGGCTGTGGCTGCGCACCGCGTTCCTGTCCGTGCCGGCCGCCGCCGCGGTGCTGGTGGCCGTCACCCTGGTCAGCAATCTGCTCGCCACCGGCATCGACTGGTTCGGCGTGCACCAGGCGGCGCTCGCCTCCTACGTGGCGGCCGGGTTCTTCACCGCCTCGATCTCGGTCCTCTACTTCCTGAAGCTCCCGGCCGGTGACGCGCGCCGCCCGGTGTCCCCGCTGGAGGGGCTGCGCCGGCCGGCGGCCGGCACCACCCCGGACCGGGGGCGTACCGGCGCGATCCCGGTGCTGGTGCTGGGGTGCGCCGCGCTGGCG
>NZ_JBHWJL010000091.1:0-17961 GCF_042731495.1 Streptomyces sp. NPDC059853 | reverse complement strand
GCACCGACGCCGTCATGCTCTCCGGCGAGACCAGCGTCGGCCGCTACCCCATCGAAACCGTCCGCACCATGAGCCGCATCGTCACCGCCGCCGAGGAAGAAGTCCTCGGCCGCGGCCTCGTCCCCCTCGACGAAGCAGCCAAACCCCGCACCCAGGGCGGCGCCGTCGCCCGCGCCGCCGCCGAGATCGGCGACTTCCTCGGCGCCTCCCTCCTCGTCGCCTTCACCCAGAGCGGCGACACCGCCCGCCGCCTCTCCCGCTACCGCTCACCCATCCCCCTCGTCGCCTTCACCCCCGACCCCGCCACCCACGCCCAGCTCACCCTCACCTGGGGCGTCGAGACCTACCTGGTCCCCACCGCCGCGTCCACCGACGAGATGGTGACGCAGATGGACGAGCAACTGCTGCGCATCGGCCGCTGCCGCAAGGGCGAGACCGTGGTGATGACCGCCGGGTCCCCGCCGGCCATGTCCGGCACCACCAACCTCGTCCGCGTCCACCACGTCGGCGAGGACGACACCCCCCACTGACCCACCCACACCCCACCAGACGACGGGCGCCGGCCGGATCGGGCGGCGCCCCTTGTCATGCCGGGCGACGGCATGGTTGGCTTTTGGCGCATTCCGATTGAAAGCGCTTACTACCGCCCAGCCAGGAGTCGCATCACATGGCTGACCACCCCGCCCGCACCCGCATCCGCACCGCCGTCGTCGGCACCGGCGGCATCGTCACCGGAGCCCACCTCCCCGCCATCGCCGCCCACCTCGACGAACTCGAACTCGTCGCCGCCGTCGACATCGACCAGGACCGGCTCAACGCCTTCCACACCACCGCCACCGCCATCGACGGCATCGGCCCCGTCACCGGCCACACCGACCTCGCCACCATGCTGGCCACCGAACGCCCCGAACTCGTCCTCCTCGGCACCCCACCCTCCCTCCACCACCAACAAGCACGCGCCGCCCTCGCCGCCGGCGCCTGGGTCTGGGCCGAAAAACCCCTCTGCCTCACCCTCGCCGAATTCGACGACATCACCGCCGCCGAAGGCCCCACCGGAACCGGCCCCTACGCCGCCGTCGTCGCCCAGCACCGCTACGGCTCCGGCACCACCCACGCCCGCCGCCTCCTCACCACCGGCGCACTCGGCGCCCCCCGCGTCGCCCACTGCCAGACCACCTGGTACCGCAACACCGACTACTACGCCGTCGACTGGCGCGGACGCTGGGCCACCGAAGGCGGCGGCCCCACCATGGGCCACGGCATCCACCAAACCGACCTCCTCCTCCACCTCCTCGGCGACTGGACCGAAATCCGCGCCCTCGCCGGCCGCCTCGTCCACGACATCGAAAGCGAAGACGTCTCCACCGCCCTCGTCCGCTTCGCCAACGGCACCATCGCCACCGTCGTCAACAGCGTCCTCTCCCCCCACGAAGTCAGCCGCATCCGCATCGACTGCGACGACGCCACCGTCGAACTCACCCACCTCTACGGCCACACCAACAACGACTGGGTCTACACCCCCCGACCCGGCATCGACGACACCCGCGTCACCCACTGGCGCACCAACCCCGACGACACCCCCAGCTCCCACGCCGCCCAACTCGCCGGCATCATCCACGCCTACCGCACCGGCACCCGCCCACCCGGCAGCGGCCCCGACGCCCGCCGCACCATCGAATTCAACGCCGCCCTGTACAAAGCCGCCTTCACCGGCCGCCCCGTCCACGCCGGCGACATCACCCCCGACGACCCCTACTACACCGCCATGCACGGCAACCACCCCGACTGGGCCCCCGCCACCGAGGAGCAGCAGTGACCGACGCCCCCCTCACCGTCACCCACACCCACGGCGAACGGATCAGCGTCGACGCCGCGGGCACCGAAATCCTCTCCTACGTCTACCGCCCCGACCCAGAAGCATACGAATCACCCAAACCGTACGCCCACCCCCTCCGCACCCTCGGCGGCCACCTCGTCACCGGCTACCGCCCCAACGACCACCGCTGGCACAAAGGCGTCCAGATGACCGCCAGCCACCTCTCCGAACAGAACTTCTGGGGCGGCAACTCCTACATCCAGGGCCAGGGCTACCAGCGCATCCCCGAACGCGTCGGCTCCATGCGCCACGACGGCTTCACCTCCGTCACCACCACCCCCCAACGCGCCGACATCACCGAAAACCTCACCTGGATCAACCACAGCGGCCAGCACTGGGCCACCGAAACCCGCACCCTCGCCATCCACACCGCCGACACCCACCACAGCGCATGGACCCTCGAATGGGCCATCGACCTCACCAACGTCCGCGGCGAACCCCTCCACTTCGGCAGCCCCACCACCGCAGGCCGCACCATGGCCGGCTACACCGGCCTCCAATGGCGCGGCCCCCGCGACTTCACCGGCGGCCAGATCCTCACCCCCACCGGCCCCAGCACCGACGCCGACACCATGGGCACCCCCGCCACCGACACCCCCTGGATCGCCTTCACCGCCCAGCACGACGACCACGACGGCCACTCCACCCTCATCTTCGACCACGCCCCCGAAAACACCGGCGACGCCGCCATCCACCCCTCCCACTGGTTCGTCCGCTCCACCCCCATCCCCACCGTCGCCTTCTCCTGGGCCTTCTTCGACGAATTCGAACTCCCCCCCGGCGACTCCTTCCACTACCGCTACCGCATCGTCATCGCCGACGGCGCCTGGGACACCGACCGCATCACCGGCTACCTGAAGAACCACCCCTGGTAACGACAGGACGGAACCCATGACCAGCCTGCACAACCCCCTCCCCGGCGCCGTCGGCGTCTCCCACATCACCGCCTACGACTGGCCCGCCCCCGACGGAGCCTGCGGCGGCAGCCCCCACATGCACCTCGCATGCACCGAGGCCTACGTGGTGACCGCCGGAGAGGGGGCGGTGCAAACCCTCACCCCCACCGGATACACCGAAACCCCCCTCCACCCCGGCGTCATCGCCTGGTTCACCCCCGGCACCATCCACCGCATGATCAACGGCGACGGCAACCTCCACGTCACCGTCCTCATGCAGAACAGCGGCCTCCCCGAAGCCGGCGACGCCGTCTTCACCTTCCCACCCCACATCCTCGCCGACCCCGACCACTACGCCCGCGCCGCCGCCCTCCCCGGCAAAGAAGGCCCAGCCGTCGAAAAAGCCGCACGAGCCCGCCGCGACCTCGCCCTCGAAGGCTACGAAGCACTCCGCTCCGCAACACGCGACGGAAACCCCGAACCCCTCCACGCCTTCCACCAAGCCGCCGCACGCCTGGTCGCCCCCAAGGTCGCCGAATGGCGCACCCGCTGGCAGGACGGCGCCCTCGCAGCAGCCCGCACCACGGAAGAACACCTGACCGCCCTCGCCGCAGCCGACCCCACCCACCTGTCCCGCGCCCGCATCACCACCAGCACCCCGACCCGCGCGGCGGGCTACGGCATGTGCGGACGCCGCCAGGAGTACGAGATCCCGGGCACGACGCTGCCGTACTACGGCGAGTAGCGGACCGGACGCTCAGAACTTGGGCCCGACATGGGCGTCCATGAGCGCCACAGACGCCCTGCGGGCGATCGACACATTGAACGGATCGGCACCGCGCGCCAGCACCGTCCACTCCACACCGACCATGCGCAGGGCGTCGGTGAACAGCGCGCGGATGTCGCCCGACTTGTTGCTGAAGAAGTACCGGGGGTACTCGTACCGCTTCCGCTCACCACCGACGACCTTGGTCGTCCAGTTCACGACGCGACAGCCGTCCGAATGAATGAGCCCCCGGATGAACGGCCACGGGTGCGCCCGGACGATGGCCTGCTGCCAGGACTCCAGGACGATGGGCCGCTGATACTTCTTGCCGGGGCCATGCTGAGGGAAGAGGCAGGGCCAGTGATTGCTGTACGAGCTGACCATGACGCACCCCTGCTTCGGCACCCGGCTGATCCGGTTGGCCGGCCGGACTGCCCGCATTGCCGTTTCGCATGTGGTGATGAGACCGGGCCAGGCGTCCGAGCAGGCGATGCGCATGACGTGGGTGCGCGGCTGTCGGCTGATGCATCCGTCGCCGAGATAGAGGCCGAGAAGGTAGGCGTAGGCAACCCGGTCGGCCGGTGGCTGAGGGTTCGGTCCGCACCACGAGCAGGCGTGGGAAGGCGCGCGGGGTTCGGGGTGTTCGCGCCACGAGCGGATGGCGGAGCGTGAGGCACCTGTCAGCTGACTCACCGAGTTGAGGCTTCGGCCCTGGGCCAGAAGGTCGAGCGCGCGGCGCCGGGTGGCAAGGTCGTACATGCCTCAAGCCTGAGCACCGGGTGTGGCCCTGGCAGGTGTTCGACGTCGCGTTCACCTGCATGTGTGAAGATCGCCAACCGTGCCAGTGGCAGGCGCGACCTTGGAATCGAAGGTAAAGTACCCCGGGTGGGATTCGAACCCACGCTATATGCTGTTTGAGAGCATTGCCTCTACCGCTGGGCTACCGGGGCTTCCTGCGATAGCAAGGCTACCGGAAACCCGCTGTGCCTCAAACCTACCCCAGATAGGTACTCTCGAGGTGCCCCCATCCTGCAGGAAACGAGGAGCAACGTGAGCACCCCCGAGGTCCCCGACGAGCCCACTGACACCGGCACCGGCGCGGGAAGCGCGCATGTGCCGCCGTTGACCACCCGTGTCGTCATCGCCGAGGACGAGGCCCTGATCCGGCTGGATCTCAAAGAGATGCTGGAGGAAGAGGGCTATTCCGTCGTCGGGGAGGCCGGGGACGGTGAACGGGCGGTCGAGCTGGCGCGGGAGCTGCGCCCGGATCTGGTCATTCTCGATGTGAAAATGCCCGTCATGGATGGCATCTCCGCCGCCGAAAAGATCGCCGGGGAGGCGATCGCCCCGGTGTTGATGCTGACCGCTTTCTCGCAGCGTGATCTCGTGGAGCGGGCGCGTGACGCGGGGGCGATGGCGTATCTGGTGAAGCCGTTCAGCAAGAGTGATGTGATCCCGGCGATCGAGATCGCGGTGTCGCGCTTCACTGAGCTGAAGACGCTGACCAAGGAGGTCGCGGATCTGGCGCAGCGGCTGGAGACGCGGAAGCTGGTGGATCGGGCGAAGAGTGTGCTGCAGACGCAGTACGGGTTGTCGGAGCCGGCGGCGTTCCGGTGGATTCAGAAGACGTCGATGGATCGGCGGTTGTCGATGCATCAGGTGGCGGAGGCTGTGATTCAGGACGCTGAGGAGAAGAAGCAGCGGAAGTAGGTTTGAGCGGGTTGGTTGGGGGGAAGCCGGGCAAAGTTTGCCCGGCTTCCCCCTTTTTTGCTGCCTCTTCGGGGGTGGCGTGGTGTCTTGGCTGGATTGTTCGCTCAGCGGTAAGCAGTGTTCTGTTTCCGACGCGTGACGCAGATCACGAGGCGGTCACATCTGTGTCGGTTGTCTATCTGTGCCGCGTGTATGGGCAATAGATTCCGCACACGCCATGCGGTTGTCGTGGGGCGTTGCTAAAGATCTTCTCGCTGGCCTCCAGGGGGTTTTGCTCGTGCTCAACAGATCCATCGTGAAGCTGGCGATACCTGTCGCCATCGGCGCGCTCGCGCTCTCCGCGTGCGGTAGTGACGATGGCGACAGCAATGGCGGCGGTGGCGGGGGCGGCGGCACCACGTACAAGATCGCCTACCAGGGTCCGCTGTCGGGTGACAACGTGGCGCTCGGCGAGAACATGCAGAACGGGATTCAGCTGGCCATCAACGAGGCCAATGAGTCGGGGGACTACGACTTCACGGTGGAGTACGTGGCCACCGATGACCGGGGTGTGGAGGGTCAGGCGACGGCTGCGGCGCAGCTGGTGATCGATGACGAGGATGTGATCGCTGCGATCGGTCCGGCGTTCTCGGGGCCGGCGGAGGTGGCGGCGCCGCTGTACGGGGAGGCGGGGGTGCTGGCGGTGTCGTCGTCGGCGACGAACCCGACGCTGACGGAGCAGGGTTTTCCGACGTTCTTGCGTGCGGTGCCGAACGACTTCGCGCAGGGTGCGGGGATGGCGGAGTTCCTGGCGGCTCAGGATGGTGTGGAGAAGGTCATCCTGGTCGACAATGTGACGCCGTACGGTGAGGGTCTGGCGGAGGTGGCGGAGGCGTCGCTGACGGAGCTGGGTCTTGAGGTGGAGCGGTCCAGTGTTCCGGTGGATACGCCGGATTACAGTGGTGCGGCGCGTACGGTGGTGCAGTCGGGTGCGGATGCGCTGATCTACGCGGGTTACTACCAGACGGCGGGTCCGTTCGCGGCGAGTCTGAAGGATGCGGGTTTCGACGGGGTCGCGGTGTCGGGTGACGGCACGAATGACATGCAGTTCCTGTCGTTGGCGGGTCCGGCTTCCGAGGGTTGGTATCTGACGTGCCCGTGTACGGATGCGACGGCGGATGAGGCGACGGCGGATTTCGCGGAGCGTTATCAGACGGCGTTCAATCAGCCGCCGGGTACGTATTCGGCGGAGTCGTACGACGTGGCGCAGATGATCATCAGTGCGATCGCGGAGCTGGGTGCGGAGGCGAACCGGGGGTCGTTGTACGAGGCGGTGGCGACGGGTTCGTACGAGGGGCTGACGAAGACGTTCTCGTTCGATGAGAACGGTGAGTTCACGAATGACGCCATCTTCATGTACCAGGTGCAGGGTGATGACATTGCGTATCTGGGGCCGATCGAGGAGTTGACGGGCGGCTGACCGGCGGGTTGCCCGTCGCTTTCCCAGTGAGTTGTCGGCGGGGCGCGGTGTGTCATCGCGCCCCGCTTGCTTTGTGCCCGTTTCGCTAAAGGAAGTCGGCTCGATGTCCCTACAGGATTTCTGGGATGTTTTCGTCCTCGGGGTGGTGCTCGGCTCGCTGTATGCCGTGATCGCCATTGGTTACACTCTTGTTTATGGTGTTCTTCAGCTTCTGAACTTCGCGCACAGCGAGGTGTTCATGTCCGGCGGTTTCGGCGGACTCATTGTGTTGACGGTGGTGGTGCCGGCGGCTGATCCGAGTGGGTTTCAGTCGGCGGGTTATGTGCTGCTCGGCATGCTGGCGGGGGCTGCGCTCGGTGGTGGTGTGGCGTACGGCTTGGAGCGGGTGGCGTATCGCCCGTTGCGGAGGCGGGGTGCGCCGCGTCTGGTGTTTTTGATCACGGCGATCGGTGCGTCGTTCTTTATTTACAATCTGGCGGGCAAGATTTTCGGCCGGAATGCGAGCCGGATGCCGTCGATGTATGAGAACAAGACGTTGTTCACGTTGTTCGGGGCGCCGATCAATGTGACGCAGGCGCTGGTGGTGGTGTCGGCGGTGCTGATGCTGATCCTGGTGGACTTCGTGGTGAATCGTACGAAGTTGGGGTCGGGTATCCGTGCGGTGGCGCAGGATCCGGAAGTGGCGTCGTTGATGGGTGTGAACATCGACAAGGTGGTGTCGCGGACGTTTGTGCTGGGCGGGTTGATGGGGGGTGTGGCCGGCTTCTTGTACGGGACGACGACTCAGGTGTGGTACACGATGGGTTTCTTGCCGGGTATTACGGCGTTCGCGGCGGCGGTGCTGGGGGGTATCGGCAATGTGCGCGGGGCGATGCTGGGCGGGATGGTGTTGGGTGTCGTCGAGGCCATGACGGTGGAGATCTGGGGCGACGCGTGGCGGTATGTGGGCGCGTTCGCGGTGTTGGTGGCGGTGCTGATGTTCCGTCCGACCGGGATTCTGGGCGAGCGGGTTGCGAGGACGGCATGAGCACGGTGAAGGTTTCGAAGGGCCGGGAGCGGGTGCCGTCGGCGGCGAGCTTGCGGCGGGTGCGCTGGTATCAGGAGGCGCGCTGGAAGCGGCTGGCGGCGCTGTTGGTGCTGGCGGTGGTGGGTGCGCAGGTGACGGGGGTGCAGGGCACTTCGACGGACATCTTTTATGCGCTGGGGGAGAATTTCAGTGGTGTGGGGATCTGGGTCTGGCTGGCGCTGTGTGTGGGCGTGTGGGTGATCCGGGAGTTTCTCAGTGAGCCGGTGAACCGGGGGTGGGTGTCGGCGCGGGACCGGGTGTCGCAGCCGGTGGCGCGGGTGCGTGGTGTGTGGCAGGGGGATCCGCGGCTGCGGTACGGGGGTGGTGCGCTGCTGTTGGCGGTGCTGGTTCTGTTGCCGTTGTGGCTGTCGACGTACTGGCAGCAGGTGATGGTGGATCAGATCGCGATTTTTGTGCTGTTGGCGATCGGTTTGAATGTGGTGATCGGCTGGGCGGGGATGCTGGATCTGGGCTTTGTGGCGTTTTTCGCCATCGGGGCCTATTCGGCGGCGTTTTGGACGGGTTCGCTTCCGGTGGAGCCGCCGGTGGTGCTGAATACGTTCCTGGTGATTCCGATCGCGATTGTGACGTGTCTGCTGGCGGGGGTGTTGCTGGGGGCGCCGACGCTGCGGTTGCGGGGGGATTATCTGGCGATCGTGACGCTGGGGTTCCATGAGATCGTGTATCTGGCGGCGCGGAACTGGACGGATTTCACCGGTGGTTCGCGGGGTGCGCGGATGTCGGAGCGGTTTGTCATCGATCTGGGGTTCTGGCGGTTTGAGTGGGGGCTTGATCCGAAGCCGTATTACTGGTTGTTGCTGGGCTTCATCGTGGTGATCATTTTCTTGTTCCTGCGGCTTGAGCATTCGCGGGTGGGCCGGGCGTGGACGGCGATCCGTGAGGATGAGGTGGCTGCTGCCGCGACGGGTGTGAACACGGTGCGGATGAAGTTGCTGGCGTTTGCGATCGGTGCGTCGACGTCGGGTGTGGCGGGGGTGGTGTACGCGAGTAAGGTGGCGTTCATCTCGCCGGAGAATTTTGTGCTGCTGTTGTCGATCCTGGTGCTGGCGTATGTGATTTTCGGTGGTATGGGGTCGATTCCGGGGGTGCTGGCGGGGGCGGCGTTGTTGATCTGGCTTCCGGAGTATCTGCGGGATTCGGTGGATCCGCAGGATCGGTTCATGTACCTGGGTGCGCTGCTGGTCGTGATGATGATTTACCGGCCGCAGGGTTTGTTGCCGTCGAAGCGGAGGCAGCGTGAGCTTCGACTGGCGGAGGAGAAGGCGTGATGGCCAAGACGGAGCAGGTGGCTGGGGCCGGCGGGAACGTGCTGGAGGTTTCCGGTGTCACGTTGCGGTTCGGTGGTCTGACGAGTCTCGATGAGGTGTCCTTGTCGATGGGCCGGGGGGAGATCCTGGCGATCATCGGGCCGAATGGTGCGGGGAAGACGTCGTTCTTCAATTCGGTGACGGGCGCGTATCTGCCGCAGGAGGGCACGATCGGTTTTCTGCCCCGGGCGGGTGGCCGGCACGAGTTGCGGGGCTGCAAGCCGTTTCTGGTGTCGCGGCACGGGGTGTCGCGTACGTTCCAGAACATCCGGCTGTTCGGGGCGCTGACGGCGCTGGAGAACGTGAAGATCGCGGTGGAGACGCGGCAGAAGACCGATGCGGTGTCGATCATGCTGGGGTTGCCGCATGCGCGGCGTGCGGAGCGGGAGAGTGATCGGCGGGCGCACGAGGTGCTGGCGTTCGTGGGTCTGGAGGGCCGGCTGAATGAGTTGGCGTCTTCGCTGAGTTATGGCGAGCAGCGGCGGCTGGAGATCGCGCGGGCGCTGGCGACGGGGCCGGAGTTGTTGCTGCTGGATGAGCCGGCGGCGGGGACGAATCCGACGGAGAAGCGGGATCTGGAGGATCTGATCCGGCGGATCAATAGGGATCTCGGGGTGAGTGTGCTGCTGATCGAGCACGACATGAAGCTGGTGATGTCGGTGGCCGATCGGGTGGTGGTGCTGAACTTCGGGAAGAAGATCGCGGAGGGGACGCCGGGTGAGGTGCAGCGTGATCCGGCGGTGATCGAGGCGTATCTGGGTGCTTCGGCGGAGGAGGACGCGGCGGCGGTGGCGGATGTGGTGGCCGGGCAGGCCGCTTCGGATGCCGCCGAGGGTGAGGTGAGGGGCGCATGAGTACGCGGCTGACGAAGGATGAGGCGGCGGAGGTTCCGGGGGCCGGTGCGCCGGTGGCTCCGGCGTTGCTGGAGTTGCGTGCGCTCCATGTGTTCTATGGGGCGATCGAGGCGCTCAAGGGTGTCGAGCTGACGGTGGCGGAGGGGGAGGTCGTCGCGCTGCTGGGTGCCAATGGTGCGGGCAAGTCGACGACGTTGAAGACCGCTTCGGGGATGCTGAAGCCGCGTTCGGGGGAGGTGGTGCTGCGCGGGGAGCGGGTGGACGGGATTCCGTCGCACGAGCTGGTGCGGTTCGGTATCGGGCATGTGCCGGAGGGGCGGCGGGTGTTCGCCCGGATGTCGGTGGTGGAGAACCTCCAGATGGGCGCGTACCGGTTGCGGCGTCCGGATCCGGCGGACATGGACCGGGTGTTCACGTTGTTCCCGCGGCTGGCGGAGCGCCGTAAGCAGTTGGCGGGGACGTTGTCGGGTGGCGAGCAGCAGATGCTGGCGATCGGGCGGGCTTTGATGGGCAAGCCGGAGTTGTTGTTGCTGGATGAGCCGTCGATGGGTCTGGCGCCGCTGATCGTGCAGCAGATTTTCGACATTCTGCGGGAGATCAACGAGCAGGGGACGACGCTGCTGCTGGTGGAGCAGAACGCTTCGCAGGCGTTGCAGTTGGCGGATCGTGGCTATGTGCTGGAGACGGGTGCGGTGGTGATGTCGGATGACGCGTCCGAGTTGCTGACGCATCCGCGGGTGCGGGCGGCGTATCTGGGGGAGGCCGCCGAGTAGGGCGGCCTCCCGTGGGGTGAGCCCCGTCGCCGGGTCAGTGGGCGGCGGGGTTCGTCGTGTCCGCGGTGTCCGTGGTGCCGTTGGGGGCGGCGGGGCGCAGGGCGCAAGTGAGGCGGGCGGTGCAGACGCGTTTGCCGTGGTCGTCGGTGATGACGATGTCGTAGGTGGCGGAGGTGCGTCCGGCGTGGACGGGGGTGGCGGTGCCGGTGATGGTGCCGGAGCGTACGGCGCGGTGGTGGGTGCAGTTGAGGTCGACGCCGACGGCGATTTTCTGCGGGCCGCCGTGGAGCATGGCGCCGACGGAGCCGAGGGTTTCGGCGAGGACGGCGGAGGCGCCGCCGTGGAGGAGGCCGTAGGGCTGGGTGTTGCCCTCGACGGGGAGGGTGCCGACGACTTTGGTGGGGGAGGCCTCCTGGACCTGGAGGCCCATGCGGGTTCCGAGGGCGCCGGCGGAGAACAGCCGGGGCAGGTCGATGCCGAGGCCGGCCCACTGTTCGAGGGTGTCGTGCGGGAACCGGGTGCGGGTGGTCTGGTCGGTCATGGCGTACGGCTCCGATCGGGCGCTTTTGGCGTGACGGGACGGTGGTCCGTACAGGGTTGTATCAGGTGGTGTGGCGGGTGGTGGGGGTGAGGCGGATGACGATGGATTTGCTGGTGGGGGTGTGGGAGGTGGTGGCGGTGGCGTCGAGGGGGACGAGGACGTTGGTTTCGGGGTAATAGGCGGCGGCGCAGCCGGGGGCGGTGGGGTAGTGGACGACGCGGAAGCCGGGGGCGGTGCGTTCGGTGCCGTCGGTCCATTCGCTGGTGAGGTCGGCGTAGGTGCCGTCGGGGAGGCCGAGGCGGTGGGCGTCGTCGGGGTGGACGAAGATGACGCGGCGGCCGCCTTTGATGCCGCGGTAGCGGTCGTCGAGGCCGTAGATGGTGGTGTTGTACTGGTCGTGGCTGCGGAGGGTTTGCAGGAGGAGGCGGCCTTCGGGGAGGTGGGGCCAGGTGAGGGGTTCGGCGGTGAAGTGGGCTTTGCCGGTGGTGGTGGGGAAGGTGCGGCTGTCGCGGGGTGGGTGGGGGAGGGCGAAGCCGCCGGGGCGGGTGACTTTGGTGGTGAAGTCGTCGAAGCCGGGGATGACGCGGGCGATGCGGTCGCGGATGCGGTCGTAGTCGGCGGCGAATTCTTCCCAGGGGGTGGTGGAGTCGGGGCCGAGGACGCGGCGGGCGAGGGCGCAGAGGATGGCGGTCTCGGAGCGCAGTTGGGGGGAGGCGGGGGCGAGGCGGCCGCGGGAGGCGTGGACCATGCCCATGGAGTCCTCGACGGTGACGAACTGGTCGCCGCCGTCGGGGCGGTGGTCGCGTTCGGTGCGGCCGAGGGTGGGGAGGATGAGCGCGCGGCGGCCGGTGACGCAGTGTGAGCGGTTGAGTTTGGTGGAGACCTGGACGGTGAGGCGGGCGCGGGCGAGGGCGGCTTCGGTGACGGCGGAGTCGGGGGTGGCGGAGGCGAAGTTGCCGCCGACGGCGAGGAAGACCTTGACGCGGCCGTCGCGCAGGGCGCGGATGGTGTTGACGGTGTCGAGGCCGTGGTCGCGGGGCGGCGCGAAGCCGAATTCGCGTTCGAGGGCGTCGAGGAGTTGGGGGGTGGGGCGTTCGCAGATGCCCATGGTGCGGTCGCCCTGGACGTTGCTGTGGCCGCGGACCGGGCACACTCCGGCGCCGGGGCGTCCGATGTTGCCGCGCAGGAGGAGGAAGTTGACGATCTCCTGGATGGTGGGGACGGAGTTCTTGTGCTGGGTGAGGCCCATGGCCCAGCAGACGATGATGCTGCGGGAGGCGAGGATCATCTCCAGGGCGGCTTCGATGGTGTCGCGGGTGAGGCCGGTGGCTTCGAGGGCCTGGTCCCAGGTGGTGGCGCGGGCGGCGGTGGCGAAGTCCTGGAAGCCGTGGGTGTGGTCGCGGATGAAGGTGTCGTCGGTGGCGCCGTCCCGCTCCAGCAGGAGTTTGTTGAGGATCCGGAAGAGTGCCTGGTCGCCGCCGAGCCGGATCTGGAGGAAGAGGTCGGTGAGGTCGGTGCCGGGGCCGGCGAGTCCGCGGGGGGTCTGGGGGTTGTGGAAGTTCCGCAGGCCGGCCTCGGGCAGCGGGTTGATCGTCATGATCTTGGTGCCGGCGCGTTTGGCGCCTTCGAGGGCGGTGAGCATCCGCGGGTGGTTGGTGCCGGGGTTCTGGCCGGCGACGATGATGAGGTCGGCTTTCTCCAGGTCTTCCAGCAGGACGCTGCCCTTGCCGACGCCGAGGGTGTCGCCGAGCGCGTAGCTGGAGGACTCGTGGCACATGTTGGAGCAGTCCGGCAGGTTGTTGGTGCCGAACTCGCGGGCGAACAGCTGGTAGACGAAGGCGGCTTCGTTGCTGGTGCGGCCGGAGGTGTAGAAGGCGGCCTCGTCGGGTGAGTCGAGTGCCTTCAGTTCGTCGGCGATGAGGTCGAGGGCGGCGTCCCAGCCGATGGGGGTGTAGTGGGTGGCGCCTTCGGCCAGGTACATGGGTTCGGTGAGCCGGCCCTGCTGGCCGAGCCAGTAGCCGGAGCGTTCGCGCAGGTCGGCGACGGAGTGTTCGGCGAAGAAGGCGGGGGTGATGCGGCGCAGGGTGGCTTCTTCGGCGACGGCCTTGGCGCCGTTCTCGCAGAATTCGGCGGTGTGTGGTTTGGCGGGCTCGGGCCAGGCGCAGCCGGGGCAGTCGAAGCCGTCGTGCTGGTTGACGCGCAGCAGGGTGAGGGCGGTGCGCCGCAGGCCCATCTGCTGCTGGGCGGTGCGCAGGGCGTGGGTGATGGCGGGCAGGCCGACGGAGGATTCCTTGGGGGCGCCGACCTGGGGGGCGTCCTGGACCGGATCGGAGGCGGGCGGCTTGGCGGACATGGGCGGCTCTCCTTTGACGCGGACGGCGGACGGCGGCCGGGGCGCGGTCGGGTGGCCGCGCGGGCTTGGGGGTGATCGTGTCATGCCGGGCGGCCGGTGGCACGGGTCGGGCGCGGTCGGGTACGGACCGTCGCGGCCGGGGGCGGCGGGGCGGGGCGGATCGTGGCCGGGCGGGACTGTCGGTGGTCCGTGGGAGGATCGGTGACGTGGCTGAGAACGCATCGCACCCCCAGACGACCTCGGCGCCGCGGCTGCTCCTGCTGGACGGGCACTCGCTGGCGTACCGCGCGTTTTTCGCGCTGCCCGCGGAGAACTTCACGACGGCTGTCGGGCAGCCGACGAACGCGATCTACGGCTTCGCCTCCATGCTGGCGAACACGCTGCGTGATGAGGAGCCCACGCATCTGGCGGTGGCGTTCGACGTGTCGCGCAAGACCTGGCGCTCCGATCGCTACGACGGGTACAAGGCGACCCGCTCGGCGTCCCCCGACGAGTTCAAGGGGCAGGTGGAGCTGATCGGGGAGCTGCTGGACACCATGCGGGTGCGGCGGTTCGCGGTGGAGGGGTTCGAGGCGGACGACGTGATCGCCACCTTGGCGACGCGTGCGGCCGACGAGGGCTTCCAGGTGTCGATCGTCACCGGTGACCGGGACTGTTTCCAGCTGGTGAGTGACCGGGTGACGGTGCTGTATCCGACGAAGGGGGTCTCGGAGCTGACCCGGTTCACGCCGGAGAAGGTGGAGGAGCGGTACGGGCTGACTCCGGCGCGTTACCCGGATTTCGCGGCCCTGCGCGGTGACCCGTCGGACAATCTGCCCGGCATTCCGGGGGTGGGGGAGAAGACGGCCGCCAAGTGGATCCACCAGTTCGGCTCGCTGGACGCGCTGCTGGAGCGCGCGGACGAGGTGAAGGGCAAGGCCGGTGCCAATCTGCGCGAGCACCTGGAGTCCGTGCGGCTGAACCGGGAGCTGACCGAGCTGGTCCGCGACATGGAGCTGGAGTGCGGCCCGGTGGACCTGGTGCGCTCGCCGTACGACCGGGAGGCGATGACGGTCCTGCTGGATGTGCTGGAGTTCCGCAACCCCAGCCTGCGGGAGCGGCTGTTCGCGGTGGACCCGGGCGTGGCCGGGGAGGAGACGGTTCCGGCCGAGGGCGTCGCCGTCGACGGCACGGTGCTGGCCGCCGGTGAGCTGGGCCCGTGGCTGGCCGGGCAGGAGGGGCAGCGGCTGGGTGTGGCCACGCTGGACGACTGGAAGCTCGGCGCCGGCGCGGTGCGCGCGGTGGCGCTGGCGACCGGTGAGGGCCCGGCGGCCTGGTTCGATCCGGCGGCGCTGGACGAGGCGGACGAGCGGGCCTTCGCGGGCTGGCTGGCGGACGCCGGCCGTCCCAAGGTGGTGCACGGTGCCAAGGGTTTGATGCGGGTGTTCGCCGAGCACGGCTGGCAGCTCGCCGGGGTCGCCATGGACACCGCCCTGGCCGCGTATCTCGTCCAGCCGGGCCGTCGCTCCTTCGCCCTGGACGCGCTGAGCGTGGAGTTCCTTGGCCGTGAGCTGGACCGGCCCGAGGACGACGGCGGGCAGCTGGCGTTCGGCGCCGACGACGAGGCCGAGGCGCAGGCGTTGATGCGCCAGGCCCGTGCCGTCCTCGACCTGGGGGCGGCTTTCGAGGGCCGGCTGGCCGATGTCGGCGCCGCCGAACTGCTGCACGACCTGGAGCTTCCGGTCTCCGCGCTGCTGGCCCGCATGGAGCGTGCCGGGATCGCCGCCGACCGCGCGCATCTGGAGCGGATGGAGCAGCGGTTCGCCGCCGCCGTGCAGCAGGCGGTGGGCGAGGCCCACGCCTCGGTGGGCCACGAGTTCAACCTCGGCTCGCCCAAGCAGCTCCAGGAGGTGCTGTTCGGCGAGCTGGGCCTGCCGAAGACGAAGAAGACCAAGACCGGCTTCACCACCGACGCGGACGCCCTGCTGTGGCTGGCGGGGCAGACCGAGCACGAGCTGCCGGTGATCATGCTGCGGCACCGGGAGCAGGCCAAGCTGCGCACCACCGTGGAGGGGCTGATCAAGACGATCGCCTCGGACGGCCGTATCCACACCACGTTCCAGCAGACCGTCGCCGCCACCGGCCGGCTGTCCTCCACCGACCCCAACCTGCAGAACATCCCGGTGCGTACCGACGAGGGCCGCGCCATCCGGGGCGGGTTCGTGGTCGGCGAGGGCTACGAGACGCTGCTGACGGCCGACTACAGCCAGATCGAGCTGCGGGTGATGGCCCATCTGTCGCAGGACGCCGGGCTGATCGAGGCGTTCACCTCCGGTGAGGACCTGCACACCACGGTCGCCTCGCAGGTGTTCGCGGTCGGCAAGGACGAGGTGGACGCGGAGATGCGCCGCAAGATCAAGGCGATGAGCTACGGCCTGGCGTACGGCCTGTCGGCGTTCGGTCTCTCGCAGCAGCTGTCGATCAGCCCGGACGAGGCGCGCAAGCTGATGGACACCTACTTCGAGCGCTTCGGCGGGGTGCGGGACTACCTCCAGCGGGTCGTCGACGAGGCGCGCGCCACCGGATACACCGAGACGATGCTGGGCCGCCGCCGCTATCTGCCGGACCTCACCAGCTCGAACCGGCAGCGCCGGGAGATGGCCGAGCGGATGGCGCTGAACGCCCCGATCCAGGGCACGGCGGCGGACATCGTGAAGATCGCGATGCTGCGGGTGGACGAGGCGCTGAGGGAGAAGGAGCTGCGCTCGCGGATGCTGCTCCAGGTCCACGACGAAATCGTGCTGGAGGTCGCCCCGGGCGAGCGCGACGCGGTGGAGGCCCTGGTGCGGGAGCAGATGCCGCGGGCCGTCTCGCTGCGTGCCCCGCTGGATGTGTCCGTCGGCTGGGGCACCACCTGGGAGGCGGCCGCGCACTAGCCGCGCACCGGCCGCCCGTGCGGCGCGGTGACGGCCCGGCACCGAGCGGTGCCGGGCCGGGCGTCGCCCCGGGGAAAGTCCAAGTTCCTCAAAGTGTCACGGGGTTGGGACACGTGTGCGGCGTCGGACGCCTGCGGGCGGCGGTGTTCGCACGTATCGTACTGTCGGACCTGTCGACGGGTACCAAGCGTGACAAGGGAGGGGACGCGCGTGACGTTGCGCAGCGGGAGGTTCCGCAGGGGCATATCCGGGTCGGCGGTGGCGGCGGCGGCCATGGCCGCCCTGACCGCCTCCCAGGCCTCCGAGGTTCTGGCCACCGAGCCCGCCGGGGAGCCCGACCCCCGGGAGAACGCGGCACAGGAACAGCCCGGCACCGACCGGGGACACCTGGGGCTGCCCTACCACACCGAACTGCCGCCGCTGGTCCCGATCGGTCCGGCGGAGCCGCCGCTGGACCTCGGGGACGGCCCGGAGGGCGAGGCGGGGGGCGGCGCGGGCATCCCGCCCGGCGCGGCGGAGTCCGGCATCCCGGCCACCGTGCTGGACGCCTATCTGCGGGCCGAGGCGGCCCTGGCCTCCTCCACCCCCGGCTGCGGCCTGGACTGGGAGGTGCTGGCGGCCATCGGCAAGGTCGAGTCCGGGCACGCGAGCGGCGGCCGGGTCGACGCCGACGGCAACACCCTCACCCCGATCCGCGGCCCGCAGCTCAACGGGAACGGCTTCGCGAAGATCCTCGACACCGACGGCGGCCGGTGGGACGGCGACCCGGTCTACGACCGCGCCGTGGGGCCGATGCAGTTCATCCCCTCCACCTGGGCCTCGTGGGGCGCGGACGGCAACGGGGACGGCATCAAGGACCCCAACAACGTGTACGACGCGACGCTGGCCGCCGGGAACTATCTGTGCGCCGGCGGCCGGGACCTCACCACCGAGGACGGGCTGAACCGGGCGCTGCTGAGCTACAACTACTCCTGGGACTACGTCCGCACGGTCCGCTCCTGGCTGGAGTTCTACTCCCAGGGCGTCCACGAGGTGCCGGACGGCACCGGCCAGCTGCCCACCAGCCCCGGCCCGGGCCGGGACGGCGCGCGGCAGCCGGACCGGGAGGGCACCGACCGTGCCCCGCAGACCCCCGGGACCGGCGACCGGGAGAAGCCCGCCGGAGGGAAGCCCGCCGGGGAGAAGCCGGCCGGGGAGAAGCCGGCCGGGGAGAAGCCCACCGCCCCCAAGCCGGCCGACCCGATCGGAGGCGGCGTCAAACCGGTCGACCCCAAGCCGACCGATCCGCCGGACGACTCGGACGACCCGGATGACTCGGGCGACCCGGATGATCCGGACGGGCCCGGCAGCCCCGGTGAGCCCGGCGATCCGGGTGAGCCCGGCGGGCCGGACGACCCGGACGACCCGGACGACCCGGATGACCC
>NZ_JBHWJL010000090.1:0-18049 GCF_042731495.1 Streptomyces sp. NPDC059853 | reverse complement strand
CGGACGCCGTACGGGCCCGGCCGAACGCGCGTAAACCGGACGGTCACTCGCCCGGCTCGGCCGGACCACCGCCCTCCGCGCCCGGCGGCTGGCCGGGCTCGCCGCCCGGCTTGCGGCGGCGCCGCGGCCGGGCCCGTCCGCTGGTCGGGTCCTTCAGGAACGGCCCCGGACCGCCGCCCGCGGCGTCCCCGGGCCCGGCTCCCGGCCCCTGCTCCGCCGAACCGTCCCTGCGCCGCAGATAGCGCTCGAACTCCTTGGCGATCGCCTCGCCCGACGCCTCCGGCAGCTCCGCGGTGTCCCGGGCCTGCTCCAGCGACTGCACGTACTCCGCCACCTCGCTGTCCTCGGACGCCAGCTGGTCGACGCCCAGCTGCCAGGCCCTGGCGTCCTCGGGCAGGTCGCCCAGCGGGATGCCCACGCCCAGCAGATCCTCCAGGGCGTTCAGCAGGGCCAGCGACGCCTTGGGGTTGGGCGGCTGCGAGACGTAGTGCGGCACCGACGCCCACAGGCTGACCGCCGGGAACCCGGCGTGGGCACACGCCTCCTGGAAGATGCCGACGATGCCGGTCGGCCCCTCGTACCGGGACTCCTCCAGATCGAGCGAGCGCGCCAGCCCCTCGTCCGAGGTGACACTGGTGACGGGCACCGGACGGGTGTGCGGGGTGTCGCCCAGCAGCGCGCCGAGCACCACCACCATCTCCACGCCCAGCTCGTGCGCGAAGCCCAGCAGCTCGTTGCAGAACGACCGCCAGCGCATGCTCGGCTCGATGCCCCGCACCAGCACCAGGTCGCGGCGTCTGCCGGAGCCCCCGGCCGCGCCGCGGATCACCGACAGCCGGGTGGTCGGCCAGGTGACCCGCCGGACGCCGTCGTCCAGCCAGATCAGCGGACGGTTGACCTGGAAGTCGTAGTAGTCCTCGGCGTCCAGCGCCGCGAACACCTCGCCCTTCCACTCCCGCTCCAGGTGTGCGACCGCGGCGGAGGCGGCGTCGCCGGCATCATTCCAGCCTTCGAACGCGGCCACCATGACCGGGTCGACCAGCTCGGGAACCCCCTCGAGCTCGATCACCCAGCGCCTCCTTCCGGCCGGGTCGGGACGGTATGCCCGGCCCGGCTGCCGTTTGTCTACCGTGCGGCCCAGCCTACGGCGTCACCGTGCCCAGACCACGGCCTTCGTACGCATCGGCCGGCGGGCCGGGCGGGGCGGCCGGGGTGAGGGAGGCGCCGGGGAGGCGGGAGGCGCCGCCCCGGTCCTCAGTCGGTGCGCTCGGCCAGCAGCGCGGCCACCCGCTCCCGTACCGGCTCGGTGTCCAGGCCCCGGATGGTGACGGTGGTGCGGCGGCGCAGCACGTCGTCCACGGTCCTGGCCCACTCCTGGTCCCGGGCGTACACCACCTGCGCCCAGATCTCCGGGCCGTCGGGGTGGATGCGCTCGCCCAGCGCCGGGTCGCGGCGCACCAGGTCCGCGATCTCCAGGGCGAGCGAGCCGTAGTGGGTGGCCAGGTGGCGTGCGGTCAGCGGGTCCATCCGGGCACCGGGCTCGCGGTCCACCAGCAGCCGGTGGGCGACGGCGTTGGGGTTGGCCACCCCGGGCAGCGGGGTGCGGCGCACCAGTTCGCGCACCGGCTCCATGTCCTCCGCGATGCCGAGCCCCGGCAGCTTGGCGAGCTTGGCGAGGACGGTACGGCCGATGTGCCGGTACGTGGTCCACTTGCCGCCGGCCACCGACAGCATGCCGCCGCGGCCCTCGCTGACCACGGTCTCCCGCTTGGCGGACTCCGTCCCGCCGGGGCCGCCGGGCAGCACCCGCAGCCCGGCGAAGGCGTAGGTGAGCAGGTCGCGGTCCAGCTGGGTGTCGCGCACGGACAGCGAGGCCTCGGCGAGGATCTGCTGGATGTCGGCCTCGGTGGCCTCCACGGCGCCCGGGTCGCCCTCGTACGGCTCGTCCGTGGTGCCCAGCAGCAGCTGGTCCTCCCAGGGGAGGGCGAAGGTGATGCGGTACTTGTCGACCGGCGTGGCCAGCGCGGCGCGCCACGGGGCGCTGCGGCGCAGCACGAGGTGGGCGCCCTTGGACAGCCGCACGCTGGGCGCGGCGCCCGGGTCCTCCATGCGGCGCAGGTGGTCGACCCAGGGGCCGGTGGCGTTGAGCACCAGACGGGCGTCGATGCCGAACTCGCTGCCGTCCAGCCGGTCGCGGACCTCGGCGCCGGTGACCCGGCCGTGGGTGAAGCGCAGCCCGGTGACCTCGGCGTGGTTGAGGACGGCGGCGCCGGCGCCGACGGCGGCGCGGACGGTGAGGACGGCGACGCGGGCGTCGTTCATCTGGTGGTCGCCGTAGACGGCCACGGCCTTGAGGTTGTCGGTGCGCAGCGCGGGGTTGGCGGCGGCGGCCTTGGCGGGGGAGATGATGCGGCCCACGCCGTCGCCGAAGGCGGACAGCGCCGAGTAGGCGAAGACGCCGGCCCCGAGCTTGGCGGCGCCGTGCGGGCCGTCCTTGTAGACGGGCAGGTGGAAGGTGAGCGGGTTGACCAGGTGGGGTGCCACGTCCTTGGCCAGGACCCGGCGCTCGTGGTGGTTCTCGGCGACCAGCTTGAGGGCCCCGGTCTGGAGGTAGCGCAGTCCGCCGTGCACCAGCTTGGAGGAGGCGGAGGAGGTGGCGCCGGCGAAGTCGCCGGCGTCCACCATCGCCACCCGCAGCCCCGACTGCGCGGCGTGCCAGGCCACCGAGGTGCCCAGGATGCCGCCGCCGATCACCAGCAGATCGTGCGTGGAGCCGGCCAGCCGCTCCCGGGTCTCGGCGCGGCCGGCCGCCGGGTGCGCCGTTATGGCGGATCCGGTGGCGTCCGTGGCGTGCTGCGGGGTGTTCATGTGTTCTCAGTCCTCCTCGTCGAGCCAGCCCATGGTCCGCTGGACGGCCTTGAGCCAGAGCTTGTACTCGCGGTCGCGCTCGGCCGCGTCCATCTGGGGGGTCCACTCGGCCGCCCGGCGCCAGTTGGCGCGCAGTTCGCTGACGTCCGACCAGAAGCCGACGGCGAGGCCGGCGGCGTAGGCGGCGCCCAGGCAGGTGGTCTCGGAGACCATGGGGCGCACCACGGGCACGTCCAGGAAGTCCGAGATGTTCTGCATCAGCAGGTTGTTGGAGGTCATGCCGCCGTCGACGCGCAGTGAGGTGACCTCGACGCCGGAGTCCTTCTTCATGGCGTCGACGATCTCGCGGGTCTGCCAGGCGGTGGCCTCCAGGACGGCGCGGGCGATGTGGGCCTTGGTGACATAGCGGGTCAGTCCGGCGATGATGCCCCGGGCGTCCGACCGCCAGTAGGGGGCGAACAGGCCGGAGAACGCGGGAACGAAGTAGGCGCCACCGTTGTCCTCCACGGTCCGGGCGAGGGTCTCGATCTCGGCCGCCGAGTTGATGATGCCCATCTGGTCGCGCATCCACTGCACCAGGGCGCCGGTGATGGCGATGGAGCCTTCCAGCGCGTACACCGTGGGCTGGTCGCCGATGCGGTAGCCGACGGTGGTCAGCAGTCCGGCGTAGGAGTTGACGGCCTCGGTGCCGGTGTTCATCAGCAGGAACGTGCCGGTGCCGTAGGTGGACTTGGCCTCGCCGACGTCGTAGCAGGTCTGGCCGAAGAGGGCGGCCTGCTGGTCGCCGAGCGCGGAGGCGACCGGTACGCCGTCCAGGGGGCCGCCCTTGGCGTGGCCGTAGACCTCGGCCGAGGAGCGGATCTGCGGCAGGACGGCGGCGGGCACCTGCATGGACGAGAGGATGCGCTCGTCCCAGTCCATGGTGCGCAGGTTCATCAGCATGGTGCGCGAGGCGTTGGTGACGTCGGTGACGTGCTGCCCGCCGTCCACGCCGCCGGTGAGGTTCCAGATGACCCACGAGTCCATGGTGCCGAAGAGCAGGTCGCCGCGCTCGGCGCGCTCGCGCAGTCCGTCGACGTTGTCGAGCAGCCAGCGGATCTTGGGTCCGGCGAAGTAGGCCGACAGCGGCAGCCCGGTCTCGCGGCGGAACCGGTCCTGGCCGACGTTGCGGCCCAGTTCCCGGCAGAGCGCGTCGGTGCGGGTGTCCTGCCAGACGATCGCGTTGTGCACGGGCTCGCCGGTGTGCCGGTCCCACAGCAGGGTGGTCTCGCGCTGGTTGGTGATGCCGATGGCCCGGACGTGGTCCTTGGTGATCTCGGCCTTCTCCAGGGCGCCGGCGACGACCTCCTGGACGTTGGCCCAGATCTCGGCGGCGTCGTGCTCCACCCAGCCGGGCCGGGGGAAGATCTGCTCGTGTTCCTTCTGGTCGACGGAGACGATGCGTCCGTCGTGGTCGAAGACGATGCAGCGCGAGGAGGTGGTGCCCTGGTCGATGGCGGCGATGTACTCGCGCTGTTCGGTGGAGAAGGACGGGTCGTGCGTGCTGCTCATGCGGTCGGCTCCTGATCGTTGCGGTGCGGCGGCGGAACGGCGGACGGCTGCGGCGGTCAGAACACCAGCTGGTGGATACCGGCCGCGGCGGCGCCGCCGAGCAGCGGGCCGACCACCGGGACCCAGGCGTAGGACCAGTCGGAGCCGCCCTTGTTGGGCAGCGGGAGCAGGGCGTGGACGATCCGCGGGCCCAGGTCGCGGGCCGGGTTGATCGCGTACCCGGTCGGGCCACCGAGGGACAGACCGATACCGAGGACGGTGAGCGCCACCAGCAGGCCGCCGAGCGCGGTGACCTGGAGGGCGTCGTTCACGCCGGTGGCCAGGACGACGGAGACCAGGACGAAGGTGCCCAGGATCTCGGTGGCCACGTTCTGCCAGTAGACGCGGATCTCGGGGGCGGTGGAGAAGATGCCCAGCACCGGGCCCGGCTCTCCGTGTCCCGCCGCGCGGCGCTCACGGACCGGCCTGGGCTCGTCGAAGGCCCGCACGCCGGGGGTCCGGGAGCCGCCCTCCTCCTCGCGGTCGGTCAGATGAGCGAGGAAGTGGCCGTAGTAGCCGATCCAGACGCCGATGGCGCCGAGCATCGCCCCGGTGAACTGGCCGAGGACATAGACCCAGAACTGGCTCCAGCCACCGTTGACGATCATGATGCCGAGTGTCACCGCGGGGTTGAGGTGCGCCCCGGAGATCTCGGTGGAGACGTAGACGCCGGCGAGCACCGCGATGCCCCACCCGAAGGTGATCGCGACCCAGCCCGCGCCGAACGCCTTGGACTTCTTCAGTACGACACCGGCGACCACGCCGGCTCCCAGCAGGATCAGTACGGCGGTGCCGAGCACCTCGCCGTAGAAGATTTCGGAGTTGGACACCCGTGACTCCTTTGTCCCATGTCCGGTGGGCCAGGTAGAGAGCTCCGTCCGGTGTTCGACATTGTCGACCACTGACCGCGAGTTTTCTCTTCAGTGAGGCTGCCGTCAAGGGATGTGATGCAAGAAACGGCAGAGAGCTGACGAATGTCCATATTGTCCTAGAATCTACCTGATCCCAGGTCGCGCGACACGGACCGGGCGCAGTCCCGTACCGCCGCGACCAGCCGGGGCCGCGGCACGGAGCCCTCCAGCATCCGTTCCACCGCTCCGGTGATCCCCACCGCGCCCACCGGCATCCGGCGCCGGTCCAGGATCGGCGCGGCCACCGACGCCACGCCGTCCCAGGTCTCGCCCACGTCGGCGGCCCAGCCCCGGGTCCGCACCTCGGTCAGGCCCCGGTCGAAGGCCGCCGGGTCCACCACGGTGGCGTCCGTGATGGCGCGCAGCCCCGCCTCCATCGCCTCGTTGTGCGCCACCGGGTCGAAGGCCGCCAGCACCTTGCCCAGCGCCGTGCTGTGCAGCGGCTGCATCGCCCCCACCTCCAGCACCTGCCGGGAGTCGTCGGGGCGGAAGACGTGGTGCACGATCAGCACCCCGCGCTGGTGCAGCACCCCGACGTAGGCGCTCTCGCCCGAGGACCGGGCCAGATCGTCCGTCCACACCAGCGCCCTGGCGCGCAGCTCGTGCACGTCCAGATAGCTGTTGCCCAGGCGCAGCAGCTCGGCGCCCAGCTGGTACTTGCCCGAGCCCGCGTCCTGCTCGACGAAGCCCTCCTGCTGGAGGGTGCGCAGCAGCCCGTGCGCGGTGCCCTTGGCCAGGCCGATGGACGACGCGATGTCGGACAGCCCGAGCCGGCGCTCGCCGCCGGCCAGCAGCCGCAGCACCGCCGCGGCCCGCTCCAGTGACTGAATGGTCCGCGCCATGGGACCGCCTCCTGCCGTTCACGCCCTCGGCGGGCCCTGTCGCCCACCCGCCACCACCATTCGACAATGCCGAACATCATCGGGTGATGTCGATAGCCCGGGGAATGTCATGAGTTTAGTTCCTGCCGGAGCACGCCACCGGCTGTCCACCCACCGGAAGCCCCCCGGGAAACTTCCGGCAGTGCGGATACGCTGAGCGGGTGCCTCCTCCGCGGAGCGCATAGCCGACAGCCGTCGCACACCAGGAGCACCTCTATGGCCTCGCCCACCCTGCCCCCGCGTACCCAGGCCGACCGCGTCGCCGCACTGCGCGAAGCGCTCGCCTCCCGCGTCGTCGTCGCCGACGGCGGCATGGGCACCATGCTCCAGGCCCAGGAGCCCTCCCTCGACGACTTCCAGCAGCTGGAGGGCTGCAACGAGGTCCTGAACGTCACCCGGCCCGACATCGTGCGCTCCGTCCACCAGGAGTACTTCGAGGCCGGTGTGGACTGCGTGGAGACCAACACCTTCGGCGCCAACCTCGCCGCCCTCGGCGAGTACGACATCCCCGAACGCATCACGGAACTCTCCGAGGCCGGCGCCCGCGTCGCCCGCGAGACCGCCGACGACTTCACCGCCCGCGACGGACGCCGGCGCTGGGTGCTCGGTTCCATCGGCCCCGGCACCAAGCTGCCCACCCTCGGCCACATCCGCTACGCCGACCTGCGCGACGCCTACCAGCGCAACGCCGAGGGCCTGATCGCCGGCGGCGCCGACGCCCTGCTGGTGGAGACCGCCCAGGACCTGCTCCAGACCAAGGCGGCCGTGCTCGGCGCCCGCCGCGCCCTCGCCGCCACCGGCGCCACGCTGCCCGTCCTGGTCCAGGTCACCGTCGAAACCACCGGGACCATGCTCCTCGGCTCCGAGATCGGCGCCGCCCTCACCGCCCTGGAGCCCCTGGGCATCGACATGATCGGCCTCAACTGCGCCACCGGCCCGGCCGAGATGAGCGAACACCTGCGCTACCTCTCCCGGCACGCCACCGTCCCGGTCTCCTGCATGCCCAACGCCGGACTGCCCGTCCTCGGCAAGGACGGCGCCCACTACCCGCTGGGCCCCGCCGAACTCGCCGACGCCCACGAGACCTTCATCGGCGAATTCGGCCTCTCCCTCATCGGCGGCTGCTGCGGCACCACCCCCGAGCACCTGCGGCAGGTCGTGGAGCGCGTCCGCGGCCTGACCCCCGGCCCCCGCGACCCGCGGCCCGAGCCCGGCGCCGCCTCCCTCTACCAGACCGTGCCCTTCCGCCAGGACGCCTCCTACCTGGCCATCGGCGAGCGCACCAACGCCAACGGCTCCAAGAAGTTCCGCGAGGCCATGCTGGAGGGCCGCTGGGAGGACTGCGTCGAACTCGCCCGCGAGCAGATCCGCGAGGGCGCCCACCTGCTCGACCTGTGCGTGGACTACGTCGGCCGGGACGGCGTCGCCGACATGTCCGAACTCGCCGGCCGGCTCGCCACCGCCTCCACCCTGCCCATCGTCCTGGACTCCACCGAGCCCGCCGTCCTGGAAGCCGGCCTGGAACGCCTGGGCGGGCGGGCCGTCATCAACTCGGTGAACTACGAGGACGGCGACGGCCCCGACTCCCGGTTCGCCAAGGTCACCCGGATGGCCGTCGAGCACGGCGCCGCCCTGATGGCCCTCACCATCGACGAGAGCGGCCAGGCCCGCACCCCCGAGCACAAGGTCGCCGTCGCCGAACGGATCATCGCCGACCTCACCGGCAACTGGGGGGTGGCCGAGTCCGACATCATCATCGACTGCCTCACCTTCACCATCTGCACCGGCCAGGAGGAATCCCGCCGGGACGGCATCCACACCATCGAGGCCATCAGGGAACTCAAGAAGCGCCACCCGGCGGTCCAGACCACCCTCGGGCTGTCCAACATCTCCTTCGGCCTCAACCCGGCCGCCCGGCTCGTCCTCAACTCCGTCTTCCTCGACGAGTGCGTCAAGGCGGGCCTGGACTCCGCCATCGTGCACGCCGCCAAGATCCTGCCCATCGCCCGCATCGACGAGGAACAGGTCAAGGTCGCCCTCGACCTCATCCACGACCGGCGCGCCGAGGGCTACGACCCGCTCCAGCGCTTCCTCGAACTCTTCGAGGGCGTGGACGCCAAGTCCATGCGGGCCGGCAAGACCGAGGAACTGCTCTCCCTGCCCCTGGAGGAGCGGCTGCGCCGGCGCATCGTCGACGGCGAGCGCAAGGGCCTGGAAGCCGACCTCGACGAGGCGCTGACCACCCGCCCCGCCCTGGAGATCGTCAACGACACGCTGCTCGCCGGGATGAAGACGGTCGGCGAACTCTTCGGCTCCGGACAGATGCAGCTGCCGTTCGTGCTCCAGTCCGCCGAGGTCATGAAGACCGCCGTCGCCCACCTCGAACCGCACATGGAGAAGTCCGGCGACGAGGGCAAGGGCACCATCGTGCTGGCCACCGTCCGCGGCGACGTCCACGACATCGGCAAGAACCTGGTCGACATCATCCTGTCCAACAACGGCTACAACGTCGTCAACCTCGGCATCAAGCAGCCGGTCACCGCCATCCTGGACGCCGCCAGGGAACACCGCGCCGACGTCATCGGCATGTCCGGGCTGCTGGTGAAGTCCACGGTGATCATGAAGGAGAACCTGGAGGAGCTGAACCAGCGCGGGATGGCCGCCGACTACCCCGTCATCCTCGGCGGCGCCGCCCTCACCCGCGCCTACGTCGAACAGGACCTCCACGAGATCTACCAGGGCGAGGTCCGCTACGCCCGCGACGCCTTCGAGGGCCTGCGGCTCATGGACGCCCTGATCGCCGTCAAGCGCGGGGTGCCCGGCGCCACCCTCCCCGAACTCAAGAAGCGCCGGGTGGCCGCCCGCCCCGCCGCCCTGCCGGAGGAGGACGGCAACGAGCCGGTGGCCCGTTCTGCCACCGCCACCGACGTCCCCCTGCCCACCGCGCCCTTCCTGGGCACCCGCGTCATCAAGGGCATCCCGCTCAAGGACTACGCTGCCTGGCTGGACGAGGACGCGCTGTTCAAGGGCCAGTGGGGCCTCAAGGGCAGCCGCGGCGCCGAGGGCCCCGACTACGAGGAACTGCTGGAGACCGAGGGCCGCCCCCGGCTGCGCGGCTGGCTGGACCGGCTGCACACCGAGAACCTGCTGGAGGCGGCCGTCGTCTACGGCTACTTCCCGTGCCACGCCGAGGGCCAGGACCTGGTGATCCTGGACGAGGACGGCAAGGAGCGCACCCGCTTCACCTTCCCCCGCCAGCGGCGCGGCCGGCGCCTGTGCCTGGCCGACTTCTTCCGCCCCGCCGAGAGCGGCGAGACCGACGTGGTCGCGCTCCAGGCCGTCACCGTCGGATCCCGGGTCTCCGGCGCCACCGCCGAACTCTTCGCCGCCGACGCCTACCGCGACTACCTGGAACTGCACGGGCTCTCCGTCCAGCTCGCCGAGGCACTGGCCGAGTTCTGGCACGCCCGGGTCCGTGCCGAACTGGGCATCGGCGGCGCCGACCCCGCCACCCTCGGCGGGATGTTCCGCACCGAGTACCAGGGCTGCCGGTACTCGCTCGGCTACCCGGCCTGCCCCGACCTGGAGGACCGCGCCAAGATCGCCGAACTGCTCCGGCCCGAGCGCATCGGCGTGACCCTCTCGGAGGAGTTCCAGCTCCACCCCGAACAGTCCACCGACGCGATCATCCTGCACCACCCCGAGGCCAACTATTTCAACGCCCGCTGACCCCGATATCCCTCGAACGGGTGACTCCCGGCGCGATCGGTGCCGTCCCCCCGTAGACTGATCTGTCCGGTACGCGGCCGGTCGTCCCTCTCCGAAGCCGGAGAGGTGATGACCGGCCGTCCTGCTCCCAGGAGGGATCGCGGATGACCAGTTCCCCGCCCGTCATCGACACCGCCACCGCCCCCAGCCCGCTGCCGCAGGCCGTGCTGCTGGACATGGACGGCACCCTGGTGGACACCGAGGGATTCTGGTGGGACGCCGAGGTCGAGGTCTTCGCCGGCCTGGGCCACACCCTCCCCGAGGAGTACCGCGCGGTCGTGGTGGGCGGGCCGATGACCCGCAGCGCCGGCTTCCTCATCGAGGCCACCGGCGCCGACATCACCCTGGACGAGGCCCGCGACGCGCTCAACGCCGCCTTCCTGCGCCGCCTGGACCGGGGCGTCACCCTGATGCCGGGCGCGCACCGGCTGCTCACCGACCTGGCCGCCCACCGGGTGCCCACCGCGCTGGTCTCCGCCTCGCACCGCACCGTCATCGACCGGATGCTGCACTCCATCGGCGCCCACCACTTCGCGCTGACCGTCGCGGGCGACGAGCTGACCCGCACCAAGCCGCACCCCGACCCGTACCTCACCGCCGCCGCCGGGCTCGGCGCCGACCCCGCGCGCTGCGTGGCCGTCGAGGACACCCTCACCGGCGTCGCCTCGGCCGAGGCCGCCGGCTGCCAGGTCGTCGCCGTCCCCTCGGTGGCCCCCGTACCGCCCGCCCCCGGCCGCACGGTGGTCACCTCGCTGGAGGAGATCAGCGTCTCCTTCCTGCGCGCCCTCCACCACGCCGCGGCGCCGCGCGCGGCCGGGATCGTGCGCGGTTAGCTCCCCGGGCGCACCAGGCCGCTCTCGTACGCGTACACCGCCGCCTGCACCCGGTCGCGCAGCTGGAGCTTGGTGAGCACATGGCCCACATGGGTCTTGACCGTGGTCTCGCTGACGAAGAGATCCGCCGCGATCTCCGCGTTGGACAGCCCACGCGCCACCAGCTTCAGCACCTCGACCTCGCGCTCGGTCAGCGTGTGCAGGGCGTCGGGGACCCCCGCCTCCTCGCCCGAGGGCAGCTTGCCTGCGTACTTGTCGAGCAGCCGCCGGGTCACGCTCGGCGCCAGCATCGCCTCGCCCGCCGCGACCACCCGGATGGCCTGCACCAGCTCGGCCGCCGGGGCGTCCTTCAGCAGAAAGCCGCTGGCGCCCGCCCGCAGCGCCTCGATCACGTACTCGTCCAGGTCGAAGGTGGTGAGCACCAGCACCTTGGCCGGGCCGTTCCGCTGCGGCCCGGTGATCCGGCGGGTGGCCTCCACCCCGTCCATCCGGGGCATCCGGATGTCCATCAGCACCACATCGGGCTGGAGCGCCCGCACCTGGTCCAGGGCCTGCACCCCGTCACCGGCCTCGCCGACCACGGCCACGTCGCCCTCGGCCTCCAGGATCATCCGGAAGCCGGTACGCAGCAGCGGCTGGTCGTCGACGAGCAGAACGCGGATGGGCATGGACCAACCCCTCGGTCAGACGGCAGGCGGGCACCATTCTGGCCCACGGCCGCCCGGCTCAGCCCGCCGGGAGGTCACCGGCCGCGCCGCCCCCGCCGGCTCCGCGGTCCCCGTCGCCCTCGGCCGCCGCTCCGTCCGCTCCGCCGCTCTCCGCCGCCGCCTCCGCTCCCTCGGCCGCCGCCGCCGCCGCGCCGTCCGTCCCGTCCGCCCCGTCCGCCTCCGGGGCATCGCCCGTCCGCTGCCCCGGCATCTCCAGCGGCAGCGCCGGCTGGATCGTCAGCGGGTACGGCGGGGGAGTGCCCCCGAACTCCGGGCAGTGCGCCTGATGGTCGCACCAGCCGCACAACCGCCCCGGCTTCGGCCGCCAGTCCCCGGTCTCCGTGGCCCGCCGGATCGCCTCCCACAGCGCCAGCAGCTTCCGCTCCACGGCCGCCAGCTCGCTCTCCTGCGGATCCAGCGTGAGCACATCACCGCTGCCCAGATACACCAGCTGGAGCCGCTTGGGCACCTCACCGCGCAGCCGCCACAGCACCAGCGCGTAGAACTTCATCTGGAACAGCGCGTCCCCCGCGTACTCCGGCCGGGGCGCCTTGCCCGTCTTGTAGTCGACGATGCGCACCTCGCCCGTCGGCGCGATGTCCACCCGGTCGATCACCCCGCGCAGTCGCAGCCCCGACTCCAGCTTGGTCTCCACCCACAGCTCGCGCTCGGCCGGCTGGAGCCGCGTCGGGTCCTCCAGCGTGAACCAGCGCTCCACCAGTTCCTCGGCCTCCGTCAGCCAGCGCGCCAGCCGCTCGCCGTCCAGCGCCCCCGGCTCCGCGCCCTCCGACTCGTCCGCGAAGAGCTGCGCCAGCTCCGGGCGCTTCTTCAGCAGCCGTTCCCACTCCCGCACCACCATCGACCGCGCCCTGGGCACACTGCGCTGCCCGGCGGGCGCGTCGAACACCCGCTCAAGAACCGCGTGGACGACCGTTCCCCTGGTGGCCGCCGCGCTCGGCGCCTCGGGCAGTTTGTCGATCACCCGGAAGCGGTACAGCAGGGGGCACTGCATGAAGTCGGCGGCCCGGGACGGGGACAGGGACGCGGTACGCGCGGTGGCTGACGCTTGCATGTCCGGAACCCTACGGGGCGTCACTGACAGCGGGGCGCTTACCATCGTCTTCATACCACCTCGTCACGCGAGGTCACACCCAGCAAGGGGAACTGGTGCCAGACTCCGACAGCGACCGGACAGCGCGGCCCGGCAGCCCGGCCGGCCAGGAGAACGCCGGTGACGGACCGGGAACCCGCAAGGAGGCCGGCGGCGGCCTGCTCATGGGACGCGTCTTCGGCGTGCCCATCTACGTCGCCCCCAGCTGGTTCCTGGTCGCGGCCCTGATCACCTGGTTCTTCGGCAACCAGCTCGACCGGGTGCTGCCCGAACTCGGCGCGGGCCGCTACCTCGTCTCGCTGTTCTTCGCGGTGGCCTTCTACGCCTCCGTGCTCGTGCACGAACTGGCCCACACCTACGCGGCGATCCGGTTCGACCTGCCGGTGCGCCGCATCCAGCTCCAGTTCTTCGGCGGCGTCTCGGAGATCGAGAAGGAATCCCAGACCCCCGGCCGGGAGTTCGTGCTGGCCGGTGTCGGCCCGCTGCTCTCGCTCGTCCTCGGCGGCGTCTTCTGGGCCGGCATGCTCACCGTGGACCGCGGCACCGTCCCCGGCGTCCTGCTCGCCGGCCTGATGCTCTCCAACATCATCGTCGCCGCCTTCAACCTGCTCCCCGGACTCCCGCTGGACGGCGGCCGGATGCTGCGCGCCGTGGTCTGGCGGATCAGCGGCAACCCCATGACCGGCACCGTCGCCGCGGCCTGGACCGGCCGGGTGCTCGCCGTCGTGGTCCTCATCGGCTTCCCGCTCGCCACCCATCTCACCGGCGTCACCCAGCGCGACTCCTACACCGGGCTCGACTCCCTCACCGACGCCCTGCTGGCCGCCATCCTCGCCGCCATCATCTGGACCGGCGCGGGCAACAGCCTCAAGATGGCCCGGCTGCGCGAACGGCTGCCCGCCCTCAACGCCCGCACCCTCACCCGCCGGGCCGTCCCGGTCACCGCCGCCACCCCGCTCTCCGAGGCGCTGCGCCGCGCGAACGACGCCGGGGCCCGCGCCCTGGTGGTCGTCGACGGACAGGGCGCCCCGCACGCCCTGGTCCGCGAGTCCGGCATCGCCTCCGTCCCCGAGCACCGCCGCCCCTGGGTGGCCGTCTCCACCCTCGCCCAGGACATCGAGGACGGGATGCGGGTGCCCGCCGACCTCACCGGCGAGGCCCTGCTCGACCATCTGCGCGCCACCCCCGCCACCGAGTACCTGGTCGTCGAGGAGAACGACGAGATCTACGGCGTGCTCTCCACCAGCGACGTCGAGCGCGCCTTCGTGGACGCGATGACCGGCCCCGCCGCCCGCCGCTGACCCCCCGCCCCGCCTCCCCGCGCACGGCGCCCGCCGCGTCCTGCACTAGGCTGGCCCCCATGTCCGAACCGACCGGTGCCGCCCGCCGTCGCGGGCCCTTCCAGGTCGGGGACCAGGTACAGCTCACCGACCCCAAGGGCCGCCACTACACCTTCACGCTCGAAGCCGGGAAGAGCTTCCACACCCACAAGGGTGCCTTCCCGCACGACGAGCTGATCGGCGCCCCCGAGGGAACCGTTGTCCGCACCACGGGGAACGTCGCCTATCTCGCGCTGCGCCCCCTGCTCCCCGACTACGTCCTGTCCATGCCCCGCGGAGCCGCCGTGGTCTACCCCAAGGACGCGGGGCAGATCCTGGCCATGGCCGACATCTTCCCGGGCGCCCGGGTCGTCGAGGCCGGTGTGGGCTCCGGCTCGCTCAGCACCTTCCTGCTGCGCGCCATCGGCGACCAGGGCATGCTGCACTCCTACGAGCGCCGCGCCGATTTCGCCAAGATCGCCCAGGAGAACGTGGAGCGCTACTTCGGCTCCCCGCACCCCGCCTGGCAGCTGACGGTCGGCGACCTCCAGGACAATCTGTCCGACACCGAGGTGGACCGCGTCATCCTGGACATGCTCGCCCCCTGGGAGTGCGTCGAGGCAGTCTCCAAGGCCCTCGTCCCCGGCGGGATCGTGTGCGCCTACGTCGCGACCACCACCCAGCTGGCCCGCACCGTGGAGACCCTGCGCGAGCACGGCACGTTCAACGAGCCGACCGCGTGGGAGACCATGCTGCGCACCTGGCACGTGGAGGGCCTCGCGGTCCGCCCCGACCACCGCATGATCGGGCACACCGGCTTCCTGGTCACCGCCCGCAGGCTGGCCGACGGCGTGGAGCCGCCGCGCCGCCGCCGGCGCCCGGCCCCCGGCGCGTACGGCTCCGACTACACCGGCCCCGGCTCGGCGAGCGGCACCGCCACCGCCCGCCCGGCGGAGGAAACGGACGCGTAAACCCCCCGCCGTATCCCGGTGCTGTGAGATGTGGCACGATGCCGGGACCTGCCAACGCGCAGGTCCCGGCATCGAGTTGTCTTTCGCCTCCCCGCCCCAGGAGCCGACGCGTGCAGTCCCCGGCAGCCGCAGTACCGCCGTCCCCCCGTGGCCGGCCCGTGCACTGGATCACCACCGCAGCCGCCCTGGCCGCGCTCACCGCGGCCGCCGCCTGGGTCGCCCCCGGCGGG
The DNA here is from genome assembly GCF_042731495.1 of Streptomyces sp. NPDC059853. Lineage (NCBI taxonomy): Bacteria > Bacillati > Actinomycetota > Actinomycetes > Kitasatosporales > Streptomycetaceae > Streptomyces > Streptomyces sp. NPDC059853. Next base: position 2,860 of record NZ_JBHWJL010000090.1, on the reverse strand, counting down.
GCCTCGGCCGAGCCGCCCGCGGCGCCGCAGGCGGGCCCCGACCCGGCCGCCGCCGCGTACCCGGTGGACTGCGGCCCGTACGGCATCACCGTCACCGACCACCTCACCGTCGACCTGGACGGCGACGGGGTCGCGGAGACCGTCGCGGCCGTGCACTGCGACGCCGGAGCCGGCACCCCGCCGCACGGCCTGTACCTGCTGACCGCCCCGGCGCGCGGCGAGAGCGCGCCCCGGGTGGCGCTGACCCTGGTGGACCCGGCCGAGGGCATGACCCTGGAGAACCTGTCCGCGCGCGGCGGCACCGTGTCGGTGCGGCTGCTCGGCTACTCCTCGCCGGACGTCCCGCGCTCCGCGCCCGACCAGCGCCGCGACGTCTCCTGGGAGTGGGCGGAGGGCACCCTGGCGCTGCGCGCCGCGCCGCCGCCCGGCAGCTACTGACCGGATCCGCCGTCCGCCCGCGCGCGGGAGTACGCTCGGCGGTGACCGGAAAGAGACGGCCTAGGAGACGTCCGCGGGGTCGGCGACGGCGTCCGGGCCGTACACCTCGGCCTTGTCCGCCGCGCGGCGCACATGGATGCACTCACCCGGACAGTCCTTGGCCGACTCGATCACATCCCGCAGCAGCGGCAGCGGCACCGGAGCGGTGGCGCCGGGAGCGGTGAGCAGCTCGGCCTCCCGGCCGTCCGCCGCCGGGGGCTTCACATACGCGAGGCCGTCGATGTCCAGCTCGAAGACTTCCGGGGCGTACTGCGCGCAGATTCCGTCGCCCGTGCACAGGTCCTGGTCGATCCAGACTTCCAGGTCCGATGATGCATTCCGCGCGGTCATGTGGCCTGCCGTTCCTTGAGGGTGTGAAACAAAGAGAGCCATCCCTGCCGGGTGTTGACCGCTTACGACCATACAACCGTCGGCTTTCCACGCGTCCGGGGTGGGTATTCCCTGGCATGAGGGAGTGCGCAAGGGTGAAGATCGGATCCACCTCGACCGTCTTTGTGATCTAGGGGTTTCGAACCGCACCGGTCCAGGTAGGGTCTGGAAGCGTCCAGCTCCCTTTGGAGGAGGTGAGGACCGTGGCATCCCACGATGACGACAGCAACCGCGGCATCCGGCCCGGTCGGGCATCCGACGACCCGTCCCGGCAGCTTGCCGATCTTGAGCAGGAGATCACCGTCCTGCGCCGAAAGCTGGCCGACTCTCCGCGGCACACTCGGGTTCTCGAGGAGCGGATCGTCGAGCTGCAGACCAATCTGGCCGGCGTGTCCGCGCAGAACGAGCGGCTCGCCACGACCCTCCGCGAGGCCCGTGACCAGATCGTCGCCCTCAAGGAAGAGGTCGACCGGCTGGCACAGCCTCCGGCCGGTTTCGGTGTCTTCCTGCAGGCCAACGAGGACGACACGGCCGACATCTTCACCGGTGGCCGCAAGCTGCGGGTGAATGTCAGCCCCAGTATCGAACTGGACAAGCTGCGGCGTGGCCAGGAGGTCATGCTCAACGAGGCGCTCAATGTGGTCGCCGCCATGGATTTCGAGAGCGTCGGCGAGATCGTCACGCTCAAGGAGGTCCTGGAGGACGGCGAGCGCGCCCTGGTGGTCGGGCACACCGACGAGGAGCGCGTGGTCCGGCTGGCCGAGCCCCTGCTGGCCTCCGGCATCGTGCTGCGCTCCGGGGACGCCCTGCTGCTGGAGCCGCGATCCGGCTATGTGTTCGAGGTCGTGCCCAAGAGCGAGGTCGAGGAGCTGATCCTCGAAGAGGTTCCCGACATCGACTACAACAAGATCGGCGGTCTGGGCGGCCAGATCGAGCTGATCAGGGACGCGGTGGAGCTGCCGTACCTGCACCCGGACCTGTTCCGGGAGCACGAGCTGCGTCCGCCCAAGGGCGTCCTGCTGTACGGCCCGCCCGGCTGCGGCAAGACGCTCATCGCCAAGGCGGTGGCGAACTCGCTCGCCAAGAAGGTCGCCGAGGTCACCGGCAAGCCCGCGGGGAAGAGCTTCTTCCTCAACATCAAGGGCCCCGAGCTGCTGAACAAGTACGTCGGCGAGACCGAGCGGCACATCCGGCTCGTCTTCCAGCGGGCCCGCGAGAAGGCCAGCGAGGGCGCACCCGTCATCGTCTTCTTCGACGAGATGGACTCCCTCTTCCGCACCCGCGGCTCGGGCGTCAGCTCGGACGTGGAGAACACCATCGTCCCGCAGCTGCTCTCCGAGATCGACGGTGTGGAGGGCCTGGAGAACGTCATCGTGATCGGCGCCTCCAACCGCGAGGACATGATCGACCCGGCGATCCTGCGCCCCGGCCGCCTCGATGTGAAGATCAAGATCGAGCGTCCGGACGCCGAGGCCGCCCAGGACATCTTCTCCAAGTACCTCACGCCGCGGCTCCCGCTGCACGCCGAGGATCTCCAGGAGCACTCGGGCAACGCCGAGGCGGCCGTCGCCGCGATGATCCAGACCGTGGTCGAGCAGATGTACGCCGAGACGGAGGAGAACCGCTTCCTGGAGGTCACCTACGCCAACGGTGACAAGGAAGTGCTCTACTTCAAGGACTTCAACTCCGGCGCCATGATCCAGAACATCGTGGACCGGGCGAAGAAGATGGCCATCAAGGCATACCTGGACCACAATCAGAAGGGTCTGCGCGTCTCCCACCTCCTCGCCGCCTGCGTGGACGAGTTCAAGGAGAACGAGGACCTGCCCAATACCACCAACCCCGACGACTGGGCCCGGATCTCCGGAAAGAAGGGCGAGCGGATCGTCTTCATCCGCACCCTGGTCACCGGAAAGAAGGGTGCCGACACCGGCCGTTCCATCGACACGGTGGCGAACACGGGTCAATACCTGTAAGCAGTGAAGCGTCCGGC
>NZ_JBHWJL010000089.1:0-18051 GCF_042731495.1 Streptomyces sp. NPDC059853 | reverse complement strand
ACCAGCACCTTTACTTCTGGGTGCTGGTCGGCATCAGTATCGGCATCGGCATAGGTGGCCCGGCCGGGGGCCGCCCGGCCGTAGAGGCGGGCGGCCCTGCTGGTGGTCCACTCGCCGCCGTCCCGCAGGACGGCGGCGAGCAGACGTTCGCGGCGGGTGGTCACCGGCCGCTGCTGTTCATGAGCAGCCACGAACCGACCAGCGCGGCGGCGGCGATCACGCCGCAGATGACGGTGATCACTGGTCGTCTCCCTCGATGTCGCCGAGGTCGACGGGCGCGGCCGGGTAGGACTGCTCGGTCAGGTCCGCGCGGCCCAGGTGGGCAAGCTGCTCGCGCCCCCAGTTGGCGGCGGGGAACGCCTTCCGCAGCATCAAGAGGGCGCGGCGGGCGGCGTCGGCGTTGCCGACCTCGGCCCCGGCGGCGTCGAGCAGCAGCACGCGGTGCAGCGTGCGGCGGTCGTGGTGCACGGGGGTGATGAGCACCGTGGCGGCCTCGGGCACCACGGCCGCGATCGCCTGGACGGCGGTGACGTTGATGCCCGGGCGGGCCGGGCGGTTATGGTGGAGCACGTGTGATCCCTTCGGGGGTTGTGAGGGCCGACCGGGCGCAATCCGGGCGGCCCTCGTTTCGTTTGCGGTCAGGCGGCGTCGGCGAGCGTCTGCTCGCCCTGTCCGCGCATCTCGGCGGCCTGCCGGTGCAGGCGGCGCAAGATCAGCTCGATTTCGTCGGCGCTCCGGGTGCTGCCGACGGCGGCGGCCTCGGCCGCCTGCCGGATCGGCATCGAGTCGCGGCGCCGCCGGGCGGCATCCAGCGCGTTCCGCGCCTGCCGGAACGCCTCGGCCCGGGTGATCACCGGGGCACTCATGCCGCGTCCTTGATCAGGTCCGCCGAGGTGAGGCCGTACACGCGCTCGATGGCGGCCAGGCCCGCCGGGCCGGGCGTGGCGCGGCCGGTGGTCCAGCGGTAGGCGGCCAGGTAGGGCACGTCCAGGCGTCGGGCGATGTCGGCGGCCGAGCGGTCGCCGCGAGCGTGGGCGACCCGCAGCAGCGGGGCAGGGGTGTACGTCATCAGCCATCCCCTTGTCTGTCTCGGTTGGCTGTCTATCTGACTGGACAGACAGTAGCACGGTCTGAATCTGTCTGAACAGACAGAGGTTGCATGGAAAATCACGGGATGGTCACCGTTGACACACGAGGCGATTACACAGAGAATCGAACCCCCATTCGGGAGATGGGGAGAGGGGGTGAATCTGACGTGTATTCAGTGCGCATGGCCGGTTCTCGCATCGCATCTGATCTTTCACGCGAGATAGATTGCGCCCATGACAAGCCAGACAGACAGCAACGGCAAGGCGTTCGCGACCTGGTTCCATCGCGAGCTGACCAAGCGGGGCTACGACCTGAGCAAGGTTGGGGGAGGGCGCGCGAAGTTCGCGGCGACGGCCGGCGTATCGGCCTCCACGGTCGGCCGGCTGCTGCGGGGCGAGATGACCGCAGACGTACGCATCCTCGGCCAGGTCGCCACCGCGCTGGGCTACCCCGTCGGCGACGTGCTCGTGCGAGCCGGCGTCCTCTCCGCCGACGAGCTACAGGCAGCCCGCACCCCTGATCGAGAGCGACCTATGACCCCCGAGGAGGCCGCCGCCGAACTCGGGATCGTCGACCCCATCGACCGCGACGCGTTCGCCGCCATGGTCATCGCCATGCAGCAACGCAATCAAGACCGGCAGTAACCCCTGCACCGCAGCACCAACCGCACCACGGAGGTACCGCCCATGAGACACCGCGCCATCACCACCACGGCCGTAGCCGTGCTCGCCGCCGGCCTGGCCGTGCTCGCCGTCGGCCTGGCCGAGGCGGTCGACCCCCACCGCACAGTGATGGCCGGCGCGGTGCTCACCCTCGGCGCCCTCATCGTGGTCACCCGTGGTCGGCAGCACGCGCCGACCGGGCCGAACGACGGCCAGCTCGCCGCCGCCAGGACCGACGGATACCGGCTCGCGCTCTCCCACGTCGCCGCCGGCCTGCTCGACCCACCGCAGGACGGCACCCCGGCGACCGACACACGACAACCGCACCTGTACGCGGTCAACGAAAAGGAAGAGAGGAAAGGGGCATGACGCTAACGGAAGTCCCCCCGACTTTTTCCGGTGGGGACGACCTAGAGCCATTCCTGGGCTACATACGCGTATCGACCTGGAAAGAGGAAAAGATCAGCCCCGATATCCAGAAAGCGTCAATTCTGGACTGGGCGCGAAGAAATGGCGCGCGAATAGTCGACTGGATTGTCGACCTAGACGAGACTGGCCGTAATTTCCAACGCAAGATCATGCAAGGGATCGAGCGAGTCGAGAATGGCGAAATCAGGGGCATAGCCGTCTGGCGCTACTCGCGATTCGGCCGTGAACGCACTGGGAACGCCATAAACCTAGCTCGCCTGGAAAACGTAGGCGGGCGGCTCGAATCGGCAACGGAACAGGTAGACGCGACTACTGCAATAGGTCGATTTCAGCGCGGAATGATGCTGGAATTCGCCGCTTTCGAAAGCGACCGCACGGGCGAGGCATGGCGGGACACCCACAAGCACCGCAGGAGCCTCGGCCTGCCCGCATGTGGCCGGCCCCGATGGGGCTACATCTGGCACCCTCGCCGCATCCCGGACGGACGCGGCGGCTACGGAATGCAGGAAGAGCGCTACGAGATTGACCCCGAGACAGGGCCAGTGCTGGCCCACCTCTACCGCAGATACATAGCCGGTGAAGGATTCGCTGTGCTCTGCGCGTGGCTGAATGGGAACGGCTACCGGACCACACGTGAACGACTGTGGCGAGTCAATGCGCTCAAGCGGTACATGGACAGCGGATGGGCAGCAGGAATGCTGCGGCTCCACAATCCAGAATGCCCCTGCAAGGCAAAATCAAGCACCGGCGGCGTCACGGGAACCTGCCCCAATCACCTCTTGGTGCAAGCTGCACACGAGGAGCTGATCGACTACGACCTATGGACGAAATACAAGGCCCGCCGAGCGGAAGTCGCCGCAATGGCACCCCGCGCCAGAAAATCGACCTACGAGCTGACCGGCCTTCTGCGATGCGCTGAATGCCGGGGATATACTGGGGTGATATCGAAGCGTGTAGACGGCGTTCAGATATCAGGATGGGCGTACCGGTGCGCGCGCCGCGCCACCGTCGGCCCCATGGGATGTCCAGGAATCTACATCTGGCGCCATATCGTAGAGAAAAAGGTCTTCGAGTGGCTGCGCGATGAAGCGGCAGCCGGTATCGATGCTGCGCCCGCGACCGCGGACCCCGGCGCACCGGAAGTCGACGCCCGCCGTGTTGAGGCGGAACGCAAGCGTGCCGAAGCGGATGTGCAGCGGGCTACGGGGGCACTCGCACGACTGCGGGCAGAGCACGCCATGTCCCCGGGTGACTGGGGCCCTGGGGAGTACGAGGCAGCGCGGGACCAAATCCAGGCGGTACGTGCCGAAGCCCAAGAGCGGCTTGACGCCATGGCGCCTGTCGACCCCCTCCCGACGCGCGCCGAACTGGCTCCGATCGCGATCGGAGCCGTAGAGGAGTGGGACACCCTCGCTACCGCCGATCGATCGCGCATTCTGGGGTCGCTGCTGCGCCGCGTCGCCCTGGTCCGCACCGGGCCCGGGTCGGCCGGCGTCGTGGTCACCCCTCATCCCGTGTGGGAGCCCGATCCCTGGGCGTGATGCCCTCTTGTGTTTTAGAGCCACTGTCCGTGGTCAGCGGCGCCCATCTGGCGATCGTCCTGTTCGTGCTGATCGGACCGGCCGGTTCGGCCGGGCGCGCCGAGCGGGGCGGGCTGGCCGGGCGGCTGGGGATCGGGCTGCGCGCCACCGCCGTGCTGGGCGGCGGGCTGCTCATGGTGTTCGTGCTGATCTGCCGGCCGGGCCCCAGCGTGCTGCGGGCGGCGGTGTGCGGCGGGATCGCGCTGCTCGCGCTCGCCACCGGGCGCCGCCGTTCGCTGCTGCCGGCCCTGGCCGCCGCCGCGCTGCTGCTGGTGCTGTACGACCCCACGCTGTCGCGGTCGTTCGGCTTTCTGCTGTCGGTGCTGGCCACCGGTGCGCTGCTGACCCTCGCGCCGCGGTGGAGCGCCGCGCTGCGCGCCCGGGGTGTGCCGGGGCGGCTGGCGGAAGGACTGGCGGCGGCCGGGGCGGCGCAGGTGGTGTGCGCGCCGGTGGTGGCGGTGTTCACCGAGCGGATCAGCTTGGTCGCCGTGCCCGCGAACCTGCTGGCCGAACTCGCCTTCGCCCCGGCGCTGGTGCTGGGCTGGGCCGCGCTGGTGTGCGCCCCGGTGGCCATGCCGGTCGCCGAGGCGCTGGCCTGGCTGGCGGGCTGGCCGGCCGGGGCGATCGCCTGGATCGCTCGCGCCGGGGCCGGGCTGCCGGGGGCCGAGCTGGCCTGGCCCGGCGGCTGGGCCGGTGCGGCGCTGCTGGGTGTGCTCACGGTGGCGGTGGTGGCGCTGCTGCGGCGGGCGCTGCGCCGCCCGGTGCTGGGCGCGGGCTGTGCGCTGCTGCTGCTCGCCGCGGTCCTGCGGCCCGCTCCGGTGGAGCGGCTGACCCGGACGCTCACCGGGTGGCCGCCGCCGGACTGGCGGCTGGTGGTGTGCGACGTGGGGCAGGGCGACGCGCTGGCGCTGGCCGCCGGGGACGGCACGGCGGTGGTGGTGGACGCCGGTCCCGACCCGGTGGCGGTGGACCGCTGTCTGCGCGAGCTGGGGGTGCGGCACATCCCGCTGCTGGTGCTGAGCCACTTCCACGCCGACCATGTGGCCGGGCTGGCCGGGGTGCTGCGGGGCCGCGCGGTGGACACGATCCAGGTCTCGCCGGTGCCGGAGGACGCCGATCAGGCCGCGTTCGTGGCCCGGGTGGCGGCGGAGGAGGACGTGCCCGTGCTGCCGCTCGGCGCCGGTGCCGGGGGCGCGGTCGGGAACGAGCTGAGCTGGGAGGTGCTGTGGCCGCCACCCGACGCGGCCGAGCGGGGATACGGGGCGAACGACGCGAGCGTGACCCTGCTGGTGCGCACGGCCGGGGTGACGGTCCTGCTCCCCGGCGATCTGGAACCGCCCGCACAGCGGCGGCTGCTGGAGGCGCACCCGGGGCTCGGGGAGGTGACGGTGCTGAAGGTCGCCCACCACGGCTCCGGTGGGCAGTACGCCCCCCTGCTGGAGCGGCTGCGCCCCGCACTGGCGCTGATCCCGGTGGGCGCCGACAACAGCTACGGCCACCCCGCCCAGCCCACCCTGGACGCCCTGGCGGCGATGGACACCACGGTGCTGCGCACCGATCTGCACGGCGCACTGGCCGTCACGGCCGGCCCGGACGGCGCCGGGGGAGTGGTCCGGGGCGGCCGGCTCAGCGGTCGGTAGCCCGGGGCGGGCGGGCTAGGAGCGCTCCAGCCAGCCGTCGTGTTCCTCGGCGAGGGAAGCGAGGGCCGCCGGGTCCACGCTGGACGGCGGGTTCTCCAGGACCACCAGCCACTGGGCGTCCTCCGCGTCGTCCTCGCCCGCCAGGGCCTCGCGGACCAGCTGCGGTGCGGTGGGCAGCGGGAAGCGGTCGGTGAGGTCGGCGGCCACCTCCTCGGCCGCGTCGCGGTCGGGCAGCACCAGGATCAGGGGAGTCGCTTCGGTCATCCGCCCATTGTCGCCGCCCCCGGGTGTCGGTGGCGCGTGGGATGCTGGGGGCGATGGCCAGGAAGACGCAGAACACCGCCGATGACCCGCTCGCCGCCCTCACCGTCGCGGTGGGGCAGGAGGAACTGCTGCTCGACCGTGCCGTGCGGGAGGTCACCGCCGCGGCCCGGGCCGCCGACCCGGACACCGATGTACGGGACCTGGCGGCCGGGGAGTTGCAGCCCGGCACGCTGGCCGAGCTGACCAGCCCCTCGCTGTTCGCCGAGCGCAAGGTCATCGTGGTCAGGGCGGCCCAGGACCTCGGCGCGGACACCGTCAAGGAGCTGAAGTCCTATCTGGCGGCGCCCGCCGAGGAGATCACCCTGGTGCTGCTGCACGCCGGTGGCGCCAAGGGCAAGGGTCTGCTGGACGCCGCCCGCAAGGCGGGGGCGCGCGAGGTGGCCTGTCCGAAGATGACCAAGCCGGCCGACCGGCTGACCTTCGTGCGCGGCGAGTTCCGGTCGCTGGGGCGCAGCGCCGGCCCCGCCGCCTGCCAGGCCCTGGTGGACGCCGTCGGCAGCGATCTGCGGGAGCTGGCCTCCGCTGTGGCCCAGTTGACGGCCGATGTGGAGGGCACCATCGACGAGGCGGTGGTGGCGCGGTACTACACCGGCCGCGCCGAGGCGTCCAGCTTCACCGTCGCCGACCGGGCGGTGGAGGGCCGGCCGGCCGAGGCGCTGGAGGCGCTGCGCTGGGCGCTGTCCACCGGGGTGGCCCCGGTGCTGGTGACCAGCGCGCTGGCCCAGGGGGTGCGGGCGATCGGCAAGCTGGCCTCGGCCCCCGGCGGCATGCGGCCCGGCGATCTGGCGCGCGAGCTGGGCATGCCGCCGTGGAAGATCGACCGGGTGCGCCAGCAGATGCGCGGCTGGTCGGCGGACGGGGTGGCGGTCGCGCTGCGCGCGGTGGCGGACGCGGACGCCGCCGTCAAGGGCGGCGGTTACGACCCGGCGTACGCGCTGGAGAAGGCGGTGGTCACCATCGCCCGCGCCGCCCGGTCCCGGTGAACGCCGGGCGTCCGGCTACTCCTTGAGCGCCGTGAGGGTCTTCTCGGCCGAGGTCCGCAGCGCGGCGGTGACGGCGCGGGCCTCCACCAGTTCCGCGTACTCCGGGGTCTCCAGGTAGGCGTTCCAGCTGAGATGGGCCTCGAACCAGCCCTCCCGGACGCTCAGCAGCGCCCAGGTCAGTTCGCCGGATTCCTCGGCGAAGGTCACCAGATACGCCTCGTCGCCCAGCCCGGAGACCTCCTCGACGGTCAGTTCGAGTTCCCTCCCGAAGAACAGCTCCGAGGTCCTCGCCTGGTCGGCGAACTCCGGTGCCGGATCGGTGCCCCGGTGCCAGCTGACCTCGTAGTTGAGGTAGACCGAGTTGTAGTCGTCGTCGCCGGTGGGGACGAGGGTGATGTCGCAGACCGCCCTGTCCAGCCGGTCACCGCGGAAGGTGGCGGCCCGGGGTTCGGAGTCGATGCTGTAGCTGTCCTCGAAGGCCGAGACGTCGGCCGCCGCGCACAGGTCGTCGGTGGTGCCGTAGCCGGCCAGGTCGGGCCGGTCGGCACCGGCGAAGCCGCCGGTGGCGAGCAGTACCCCGCCCCAGGCCGCCGAGGCGAGCAGCGCCCCGCCGAGCCCCCACAGCCAGCCGGGGACCCCGCCGCGCTTGCCGCCGCCGGCCGGGGGCGCGGGTGGCGGCGGGTACCCGGAGTACCCCCCGGCGTACGGATTCGGCTGCGGTGGCTGGAGATATGGGTTGGGCGAGCCCCCCGGTATGGACATGGGGGTAACCTACCGCCTCCATGGCGAAGGCCCCAGACCGTCCCGGGGAAGGGGAGGTGCTGGGGCCTTCGGGGTACTGCTGCGGTACGACGTACCAGCGGTACACGAGGCGTCGCGCCCGTCGTGGCGAACGGTGGACAGCGCGGCGCTCAAGGCCGTCCGGGGCGGAGAGAGGGGCCGCCTGGTCCGGGAGGGCGGGGTGTACGCGCTACGGTCGAGAAGAGGTCAGCCCTTGAGCGCGTTGACCTGGACGGCCAGCGCGGACTTCTTGTTGGCGGCGTTGTTCTTGTGCAGCACGCCCTTGCTGACGGCCTTGTCCAGCTTGCGGGCGGCGACCTGGTAGGTGGCCTCCGCCTTCTCGACGTCGCCGGCGGCCACGGCCGCGCGGGCGGCGCGGACGGCGGTCTTCAGCTCGGACTTGACCGCCTTGTTGCGCAGCCGCGCCTTCTCGTTGGTCGTGATCCGCTTGATCTGGGACTTGATGTTCGCCACGAAGGAGCCTCTACAGATTCGCTACAGGTTTGTTTGAGCATGCGTGTCCAGCAGACACAGTGGGCCAGCTTACCAGCGCCCCCCTGTGGTCCCGTAGGCTTCCCTTGGCTGCTGCCCCGGGCCGGCCGAAGGACAATGGTCGCACCGTGCGGCTCCCGCAGGGCGCCAAGAGCACCACGACACCACCCAGACTTTGAAGAAAGTGCAGGTCAGAGTACGTGCATCTGCCCGGGAACACGGATTCGGCGCTGATCCGCAACTTCTGCATCATCGCCCACATCGACCACGGCAAGTCCACCCTCGCCGACCGGATGCTCCAGCTGACCGGGGTCGTCGAGCAGCGGCAGATGCGCGCCCAGTATCTCGACCGCATGGACATCGAACGTGAGCGCGGCATCACGATCAAGTCCCAGGCCGTCCGGATGCCCTGGAGCTCGGAGGACACCGGGGGCACCTCGCACGTCCTGAACATGATCGACACCCCGGGCCACGTGGACTTCACCTACGAGGTGTCCCGTTCGCTGGCGGCCTGCGAGGGCTGTGTCCTGCTGGTGGACGCCGCCCAGGGCATCGAGGCGCAGACGCTCGCCAACCTCTACCTGGCGATGGAGAACGACCTCACCATCATCCCGGTGCTCAACAAGATCGACCTGCCGGCCGCCCAGCCGGAGAAGTTCGCCGCCGAGCTGGCGCACCTCATCGGCTGCGACCCCTCCGATGTGCTGAAGGTCTCCGCCAAGACCGGCGAGGGCGTGGCCGAACTGCTGGACGAGGTGGTCCGCAAGGTCCCCGCCCCGGTCGGCCGGGCCGACGCCCCCGCCCGCGCGATGATCTTCGACTCGGTGTACGACGCGTACCGGGGGGTCGTCACCTACGTCAAGGTGGTCGACGGCAGGCTCGGCAAGCGCGAGCGCATCGCCATGATGTCCACCGGCGCCACCCACGAACTGCTGGAGATCGGGACCAACTCGCCGGAGATGACCGCGGCCGACGGGCTCGCCGTCGGCGAGGTGGGCTACCTCATCACCGGGGTGAAGGATGTCCGCCAGTCCAAGGTCGGCGACACCATCACCCAGCAGCGCGGCGGCGCCACCGAGCCGCTGGGCGGCTACAAGGACCCGAAGCCGATGGTGTTCTCCGGGCTCTATCCGCTGGACGGCTCCGACTACCCGGACCTGCGCGACGCGCTCGACAAGCTCCAGCTGAACGACGCCGCGCTCGTCTACGAGCCGGAGACCTCCGCCGCCCTCGGCTTCGGCTTCCGGGTCGGCTTCCTCGGGCTGCTGCACCTGGAGGTCATCCGCGAGCGCCTGGAGCGCGAGTTCGGCCTGGCGCTGATCGCCACCGCCCCCAACGTGGTCTACCAGGTGACCATGGAGGACGGCACCCACCACACGGTCACCAACCCCAGCGAGTACCCCACCGGCAAGATCGCCGAGGTGCGCGAGCCGGTGGTGAGGGCCACGCTCATCGCCCCGAACGAGTTCGTCGGCGCGATCATGGAGCTGTGCCAGAACCGGCGCGGCTCCCTCCAGGGCATGGACTACCTCTCCGAGGACCGGGTCGAGCTGCGCTACACGCTGCCGCTCGCCGAGATCGTCTTCGACTTCTTCGACGCGCTGAAGTCCAAGACCCGCGGCTACGCCTCGCTCGACTACGAGCCCACCGGGGAACAGCCCTCCCAGCTGGTGAAGGTCGACATCCTGCTGCACGGCGACCAGGTGGACGCGTTCTCGGCGATCGTGCACAAGGACAAGGCGTACGCGTACGGCGTGAAGATGGCGTCCAAGCTGCGCGAGCTCATCCCGCGCCAGCAGTTCGAGGTGCCCATCCAGGCCGCCATCGGCTCCCGGGTCATCGCGCGCGAGACGGTGCGCGCCATCCGCAAGGACGTGCTCTCCAAGTGCTACGGCGGTGACATCTCGCGCAAGCGGAAGCTGCTGGAGAAGCAGAAGGAGGGCAAGAAGCGCATGAAGATGGTCGGCCGGGTCGAGGTTCCGCAGGAGGCGTTCATCGCCGCGCTCTCCTCGGATTCCGACGGCGCGGGCACCGGTGACGGGAAGAACAAGAAGTAGCGACAGATCCGGTCGTTACGGGCCTTACGCGGGGCGGGGTTGGGCCGTAATCTGATCGTCCCAAGTTACCCATGAGTTACTCATCAGTCACCGATGTGTCGCCCCCAACGGCGCGGGACCGGAGGAAGCCGTGAGCGAACAGCAGCACCAGTCGATCGAGAACCGTCCACCGTCCCTGGCGCAGCTGTTCCTCGACCGTGTCGCGGCCACCCCCGACCGGGAGGCCTTCCGCTACCCGGTGCCCCCGGCCTCCGGCACCGGCCCCGACGACTGGGCCTCCTACACCTGGGCCCAGGCCGCCGACCGGGTCTTCGCGATCGCCGCCGGGCTGATGGACCTCGGGGTACGCCCGCAGGAGCGGGTCGCCATCGCCTCCACCACCCGCGTGGACTGGATCCTGTCCGACCTGGGCATCATGTGCGCCGGCGCGGCCACCACCACGGTCTACACCCAGACCAACGCGGACGAGACGGCGTACATCCTGGCCGACTCCGGCAGCAAGGTGGTGATCGCCGAGAACGCCGAGCAGCTCGCCAAGATCCGCGAGCGGCGCGCCGAGCTGACCGCGCTCGAACACGTGGTGGTCATCGAGGCCGCCGACGCCGCACCCGCCGAGGGCGACCCCGAGGGCTGGGTGCTCTCGCTCGCCGACCTCGCCGAGCGCGGCGCGGGCTACCTGGAGAAGCACCCCGAGGCCATCAAGGAGACGGTGGCCGCGCTGCGCCCCGAGCAGCTGGCCACCCTGATGTACACCTCCGGCACCACCGGAAGACCCAAGGGCGTCCGGCTGCGGCAGGACACCTGGTCCTACATGGGGTACGCGATCGAGGCCATCAACCTGCTGCGCACCGACGATGTGCAGTACCTGTGGCTGCCGCTGGCCCACATCTTCGGCAAGGTGCTGATCTCCGCCCATGTGAAGGTCGGGCACGTGAGCGCGGTGGACGGCCGCGCCGACAAGATCGTGGTGAACCTGCCAGTCGTCCGGCCGACGTACATGGCCGCCGTGCCCCGCATCTTCGAGCGGGTCTACAACGGCGCGCAGGCCAAGGCGCGGGCCGGCGGCGCGGCGAAGCTGCGGATCTTCGAGTGGGCCGCGAGGACGGCGATCGAGTACGCCAAGACGGCCCAGGAGAACTACCGGCGCACCGGCGCCGCGACCGTGCCCTTCGGCCTGTCGGCGCGCCGCGCGGTCGCGGACAAGCTGGTGTACGGCAAGCTGCGCGAGGCGATGGGCGGGCAGCTGCGCGGCATGGTCTCCGGCTCGGCCGCGCTGGCCCCGGACATCGGGTACTTCTTCTCCGGCGCCGGGCTGCACATCCTGGAGGGCTACGGGATGACCGAGTCCGCCGCGGCCAGCTTCGTGAACCCCGAGGTCGGCTACCGCACCGGCACGGTCGGCAAGGCGCTGCCCGGCTGCGAGGTGCGCATCGCGGAGGAGGACGGCGAGATCCTGCTGCGCGGGCCCGGGATCATGGAGGGCTACCACGGGCTGCCGGAGCTGACGGCGGAGACGCTGGAGGAGGACGGCTGGCTGCACACCGGCGACATCGGCGAGCTGTCGGACGACGGCTATCTGACGATCACCGACCGGAAGAAGGACCTGTTCAAGACGTCGGTCGGCAAGTACGTGGCGCCGACCGAGATCGAGGGCCGGTTCAAGGCGGTGTGCCCCTACATCTCGAACGTGCTGGTGCTCGGCGCGGACCGGAAGTTCTGCTCGGCGCTGATCGGCCTGGACGAGGCCCAGATCCTGGGCTGGGCGGCCGAGAACGGCATGGCGGGCCGCTCCTACGCCGAGGTGGTGGCCGACGCCCGCACCCGCGAGCTGATCGAGGGGTACGTCGGGCAGGTGAACGAGGGCCTCCAGCGCTGGCAGACCGTACGCCAGTTCCGGCTGCTGCCCCGTGACCTGGACGTGGAGCACGGGGAGCTGACCCCGAGCCTGAAGGTGAAGCGTCCGGTGGTCGAGGGCGAGTACAAGGAGCTCATCGAGGAGATGTACGCGCCCCGCGACTGACCGGGGCCGGTGCGGGCGCCGGGACCGCGCCCCGGCCCGCGGCCGGGTCAGTCGACCAGGTCGCGGACCAGGGCGTCCGCGAGCAGCCGGCCCCTGAGGGTGAGGGCCGCGCGGCCCTCGTCGTAGGCCGCCGGATCGAGCAGGCCGTCCGCCAGCGCGCGGGCGGCCGCCGCCGTTCCGGCCGCGTGCAGCAGCGTCAGGTCGCAGCCGGCCGCGCGCCGCAGCTCCAGCAGGATCCGCTCCACCCGCCGGTCCTCGTCCGTCAGCACCTCCCGGCCCGCGCCGGGGGAGCGCCCGGCGGCCAGCGCCTGGGCGTACGCGCCGGGGTGCTTGGCGTTCCACCAGCGCACTCCGCCCACGTGGCTGTGCGCCCCGGGACCGGCGCCCCACCAGTCGGCGCCGGTCCAGTACAGCTCGTTGTGCCGGCAGCGGGCGGCCTCCGATGTGGCCCAGTTGGAGACCTCGTACCAGGAGAAGCCCGCCGCCGACAGCACCTCCTCGGCGATCAGATAGCGGTCGGCGTGCACGTCGTCGTCGGTCATCGGGATCTCGCCGCGCCGCACCCGGCCCGCGAGCCGGGTGCCCTCCTCGACGATCAGCGAGTACGCCGACACATGGTCGGGCCCGGCCGCCACGGCGGCCTCCAGGGTGGCGCGCCAGTCCGCGTCGCTCTCCCCGGGGGTGCCGTAGATCAGGTCGAGGTTGACGTGCTCGAACCCGGCGGCCCTGGCCTCGGCCACGCACGCCTCGGGACGGCCCGGGGTGTGGGTGCGTTCCAGCACGCTCAGCACGTGGGGGCTCGCGCTCTGCATGCCGAACGAGACGCGGGTGAAGCCGGCCGCGCGCAGCTGGGCCAGATAGGCCGGGTCGACCGAGTCCGGGTTGGCCTCGGTGGTCACCTCGGCGCCGGGCGCCAGGCCGAACTCCTCGCGCACCACCGCCAGCATCGCGCCCAGGTCGGCGGCCGGCAGCAGGGTGGGGGTGCCGCCGCCGACGAAGACGGTGGACACCGGGCGCGGGTCGTCCCCGAGCACCCCGCGGGCCAGCCGGATCTCCTCGGCGAGGGTGGCCGCGTAGTTCTCCCGGGAGGCCAGCGCCCCGCCGGAGCCGCGCAGCTCGGTCGCCGTGTAGGTGTTGAAGTCGCAGTAGCCGCAGCGGGTGGCGCAGTACGGCACGTGCAGATAGAAGGCGAGCGGGCGGGCGGCGGATCCGTCCAGGGCGGTGGCGGGCAGCGAGCCGTCCTCGGGGACGGGCTCGCCGTCGGGCAGAGCGGAGGGCATGCCCTCCATTGTCCGCCATCCGTGGTCAGGGCACCGGGCCGCCCACCGTGACATGGTCGATCAGGTGCTCGACCGGGCCGAGGAGGGCCGGTTCCAGGTCGCGGTAGCTGGTCACCCTGCCCAGGATGTGCCGCCAGGCCGCGCCGGTGTTGGCGGGCCAGCCCAGGGCCGCGCACACGCCCTGCTTCCAGTCCCGGCCGCGCGGGACGGTGGGCCAGGCCGGGATGGACAGCGCCGAGGGCTTGACCGCCTGCCAGATGTCGACGAACGGGTGGCCGACGATGAGCACGTTCTCGTCCGTCACCTGGGCGGCGATCCGGGACTCCTTGGAACCGGGCACCAGGTGGTCCACCAGCACGCCGAGCCGGGCCCGCTCCGTCGGCCCGAACTCGCGCACGATCGCGGGCAGGTCGTCGACGCCCTCCAGGTATTCGACGACGACCCCCTCGATCCGCAGATCGTCGCCCCACACCTTCTCGACCAGCTCCGCGTCGTGCCGGCCCTCCACGTAGATGCGCCCGGCGCGCGCCACCCGCGCCCGCGCCCCCGGGACGGCGACCGAGCCGGACGCGGTACGGGCCGGCGCGGCCGGGCGCCCGGCCCGGGGGAGGGTGAGGGTGACCGGCTTGCCCTCCAGCAGGAAGCCGCGCGGCTCCAGCGGGAACACCCGCCGCTTGCCGAACCGGTCCTCCAGCGTGACGACCGGCCCCTGCGCCGTCTTCTCGCAGCCGATCACCGCCCCGCAGTACCCGGTACCGGCCTCCTCCACCACCAGGCCGGGCTCGGCGGGCACCTCGGGCGCCGGGGCGGACCGCTTCCACGGCGGGGTCAGATCGGGGCCGTAGTCTCTGCTGCGCATGGCCGTCATTGTGCCCCGGCGCGTGCGGCCAGGGACGCGCGCTGGGCGGCCACGAACGCGGCGTCCACCACCGCCCCGTGGCCGGGCACGTACCGCGCGTCCGGGCCGCCCCAGGCCAGCAGCCGGTCCAGCGCGCCCGGCCAGGCGGCAAGGTCCGCGTCCCGGCCGGCCTGCGGCTCGCCGGACTCCTCGACCAGATCGCCGGTGAAGACGGTGCGGTCCACCTTCACCGCCACGTCGTACGGGGTGTGCGCGGGCCCGAACGGGGCCAGCGAGACGGTACGGCCGCCGCCCAGGTAGAGCGACACCTTCCCGGTCACCGGGCGGGGCCGCACCCCCGACAGCGCCGCGACGCCGTCGGCCGCCTCCCGCTCCGGCATGCCGTGCCGCACCGCGTCCGCCGCCAGCTCCAGCGGATCGCCGAGCGTCCCGTACACCCGTGCCCCGGGGTAACCGCCGGCCCCCAGTGCGTGGTCGAAGTGCGGATGCGTCAGCACCACCCAGCGCACCGGCAGCCCCAGCAGCGCGCGCAGTCCGGCCCGGATCCGCCCGGCGGCGGCCGGGGACGGCCCCGCGTCGATGAGCAGCACCCCGCGCGGCCCGGCGATCGCGCCCACCGTCTCGTCCCATCCCGGCAGCCGGGTCCGCAGGACGCCGGCGGCAAGCTCTTCCCAAGAGGTCTCCACGGTGCGAAGTTAACGTCACGGAGCGGGGCATGCTCTGCCGGACGGGACCGCTCCCGCGATAGCGTCGGGCCGTCGCGCTTTCCCTGGCCTTGCTACCCGGCCGTACACTGGACAGGGATTGGCACTCGGAGTGGATGAGTGCCAGGACGGCACTGATGGGAAATGCGGCCGGACGGGAGGTGTCGCTGCATGCTGAGTGAACGCAGGCTGGAGGTGCTGCGCGCCATCGTCCAGGACTACGTGGGCACCGAGGAGCCGGTCGGCTCCAAGGCGCTGACGGAGCGGCACAATCTCCAGGTGTCCCCGGCGACGGTGCGCAACGACATGGCGGCGCTGGAGGAGGAGGGCTACATCGCCCAGCCCCACACCAGCGCCGGCCGGGTGCCCACGGACAAGGGCTACCGGCTCTTCGTCGACAAGCTCGCGGACGTCAAACCGCTGACCGGTGCCGAGCGGCGCGCGATCTCCAGCTTCCTGGAGGGCGCCGTCGACCTGGACGACGTGGTGAGCCGTACGGTCCGGCTGCTGGCCACCCTCACCCGGCAGGTCGCCGTCGTGCAGTACCCCTCGCTGAGCCGCTCCACGGTGCGGCACGTCGAACTGCTCTCGCTCGCGCCGGCCCGGGTGATGCTGGTGCTGATCACCGACACCGGGCGGGTCGAGCAGCGCATGGTGGACTGCCCGGCGCCGTTCGGGGAGACCTCGCTGGCCGACCTGCGGGCCCGGCTCAACAGCCGGATCGTGGGGGAGCGGTTCGCCGAGGTGCCCCGTCTCGTGCAGGACCTGCCCGAGTCCTTCGACAACGAGGACCGGGGCACGGTGTCCACGGTGCTGTCCACCCTGCTGGAAACCCTGGTCGAGGAGACCGAGGAACGGCTGATGATCGGCGGCACCGCCAATCTCACCCGGTTCGGCCAGGACTTCCCGCTGACGATCCGGCCGGTGCTGGAGGCACTGGAGGAGCACGTGGTGCTGCTCCGGCTGCTGGGCGAGGCCAAGGACACGGGTATGACCGTGCGCATCGGGCATGAGAACGCTCATGAGGGGTTGACCTCCACATCGGTCGTGGCGGTCGGCTACGGTTCCGGTAACGAGGCGGTCGCGAAACTGGGCGTGGTCGGACCGACCCGCATGGACTACCCCGGAACGATGGGAGCGGTGCGCGCAGTGGCACGGTACGTCGGACAGATCCTCGCGGAGAATTAAGTGGCGACGGACTACTACGCGGTCCTGGGCGTGCAGCGTGATGCCTCACAGGACGAGATCAAGAAGGCATTCCGCCGGCTGGCTCGGGAGCTGCACCCGGATGTGAATCCGGACCCGAAGACCCAGGAGCGGTTCAAGGAGATCAACACCGCCTACGAGGTGCTCTCCGACCCGCAGAAGAAACAGATGTACGACCTGGGCGGGGATCCGATGGGCCCCGGCGGCGGAGCGGGCGCGGGCGCCGGCTTCGGCGGCGCGGCCGGGTTCGGGAACTTCTCCGACATCATGGACGCCTTCTTCGGCACCGCCACCCAGCGCGGCCCGAAGTCGCGCACCCGGCGCGGCCAGGACGCCATGATCCGGCTGGAGATCGAGCTGAAGGAAGCGGCCTTCGGCACGACCAAGGAGATCCAGGTCGACACCGCCACCGTGTGCAACACCTGCAACGGTGAGGGCGCCGCGCCCGGTACCTCCGCGCAGACCTGTGACATGTGCCGGGGCCGGGGCGAGGTCTCGCAGGTCACCCGCTCCTTCCTGGGGCAGGTCATGACCTCGCGGCCGTGCCCGCAGTGCCAGGGCTTCGGCACGGTCGTGCCGACGCCGTGCCCCGAGTGCGCGGGTGACGGCCGGGTACGGTCGCGCCGCACGCTCACCGTGAAGATCCCGGCCGGTGTCGACAACGGCACCCGGATCCAGCTCGCGGGCGAGGGCGAGGTCGGCCCGGGCGGCGGGCCCCCCGGCGACCTGTATGTGGAGATCCGGGAGAAGGCGCACCCGGTCTTCCAGCGGCGCGGCGACGATCTGCACTGCACGGTGACCATCCCGATGACGGCGGCGGCCCTCGGCACCAAGGTGCCGCTGGAGACGCTGGACGGCACGGAGGAGGTCGACATCCGGCCCGGCACCCAGTCCGGCCAGTCGATCCCGCTGCACGGCCGGGGCGTGACCCATCTGCGCAGCAACGGGCGCGGCGAGCTGGTCGTCCACGTCGAGGTGCAGACACCCTCCAAACTCGACCCGGAGCAGGAGGAGCTGCTGCGGCGGCTGGCCAAGCTGCGGGGCGAGGAACGTCCTCTGGGGCAGTTCCAGCCGGGGCAGCAGGGGCTGTTCTCGCGGCTGAAGGACGCCTTCAACGGCCGTACGTAGGGAAGGCGCGCGAGCGAGATGACGGCGCCCGTATTCGTGACGGACGGGCCGCTGCCGGACGGTGGCGGCCCCGCCTCGCTGGTCCTGGACGGCGCCGAGGGCCGGCACGCGGTGTCGGTGCGGCGGCTGCGGGTGGGCGAGGAGATCGTGCTCACCGACGGCGCCGGTACCGGCGCGGTGGGGACGGTCTCGGCCGTCGAGGGCAAGGACCGGCTGGTGGTCGCGGTGGACGCGGTGCGCCGCGAGCCGCCGCCCGCGCCCCGGATCACTGTGGTGCAGGCGCTGCCCAAGGGCGATCGCGGCGAGCTGGCCGTGGAGACCATGACCGAGACCGGGGTGGACGCGATCGTGCCCTGGGCCGCCGACCGCTGCATCACGCAGTGGAAGGGGGAGCGGGGCGCGAAGTCGCTGGGCAAGTGGCGGGCGAGCGCCCGCGAGGCCGCCAAGCAGTCGCGGCGGCTGTGGATCCCGGAGATCACCGAGCCGATGAGCACGGCGGCGGTGGCGCGGCTGCTGGCGGGCGCCGCCTTCGCGGGGGTGCTCCACGAGTCGGGCACCCGGGCGCTGGCCGGTGCCCCGCTGCCCGCGACGGGCGACATCGTGCTGGTGGTGGGCCCGGAGGGCGGGGTGGCGCCGCGGGAGCTGGAGGCGTTCGCGGCGGCCGGCGCGGAACCGTACCGGCTGGGTCCGACGGTGCTGCGCACCTCCACGGCCGGTACCGCCGCCGCCGCGCTGCTGCTCACCCGCAGCGGGCGCTGGGCCTGAGCGCCGGGAGCACCCGGACGCGCCGGAGGCCGCCACCCCGTGGGGTGGCGGCC